>SPDA01000551.1 GCA_004525155.1 Spirochaetales bacterium | reverse complement strand
GCGTTTATCTGCTGATTCTTGCTCACGCCGCCGTACAGTGCGACACTGCGCAGGCGGGTGTGTTTGGCGAGGTCCTGTGTGGCATTGTGTATCTGCTCCGCCAGCTCCCTTGTGGGGGCCAGAACGAGAACTTTCGGTCTGTGGGATGGAGCGCTGGCCAGACGATGAAGAATGGGCAGCATGAAAGCCGCGGTTTTTCCCGTGCCTGTCTGGGCTAGGCCGAGGATATCGGCCCCTTTGAGGATTTCCGGTATGGCTTTGATCTGAATGGGCGTGGGTATTGTGTAACCCGCGCTCCTGATACCGTCCATTATGGCCGGTTCAAGCGCAAATTGTTCGAAATTCATGTAAAAAATACTCCTTGACTCTACAAAGCCAAGGCGCATTCTTAGCTCGGTGAGACATATAAATGATTGGTACTGTGTACCTGAACTGAATATACCACTTTTTTACGAAGTTGACCATAGGGGGACGGCAGGTCATATTTCAGCGTGCCAGGATTTTTTTTCCGGGGTCATCGATTTTTAAGCCCTCCCTGCCGATAAACGATAAGGGTTACTGCGAAAAACGGCGGACTCTACCGGCGTAGATTAATTAATCGGAGGTTTATGGTGGAACCTAAAGAGTATACCTGTGAAATGTGCAGGCGTCCTTACCATGATTTATTCAGAAGGTATTATTGTGATCACTGCAAGGCATTTTTCAGTATCTGTCCCTCGTGTCAGAAAAATCTGCCTAAGTGCAGCGTTTGCGGAATTCTGCTTACAAAAAGGCGGGAGCCCGAGAAAGCAGTCAAGCAGCCCTGACCTTCTGCCGTATACACCGTATACACCGTTTAATCACATTCTCCGGTATTATGGACCGGGTATGCCGGCGCTGGTATTATATGAGCCGGCAGATGCGCACTTTACACGCCCGAAAGGCGGTACGCGGAAGCCTGCCTTGCACTCCGGGTGATTAGCTGAATACTTCATAAGTGTGCATACATCAGGAAATTCACGGCGCGGCGCAGATAATGATACTTTCCGGCGTCAATTAATCTATTTCCTGTATCATTGTATTCTGCCTGGAAGTACGGATGTTATGATGATACGGAATCTGAAAAAAAAGAAAGCACGCGCGTACATGTCCGCTCCGGCGGCTGAAAGATTTTCCGCACGCACCGGCAGACCGGACGCAGTACTTCTGGCGGCTGGTTTTTCCTCCCGCTTCGGGGGCGACAAGCTGCTGACTCCGCACGGAGGAAAGCCCCTCATCCTGCATACCCTGGCCGCCCTCAGAGCTGCCTGCGGCAGATCCTTTGATGCCGTTATACCCGTGTACAGGGATAAGCCCGGCCACCCGGTGATGGCGGAGAGATCCCTGGTTAACAGGCTTCTGACCATGCCCGACGGCGGCCGACTTGATGAGGCGCTGTACCTGGCAAGGGTATGCAGGGTGAATACGCTTTACCCGCAGATCCTTGAGGATGTGGATACCCCCGAAGACCTTGACTTCTAGACCTGCCGGATTTCCCCGCGCTCTGTTTCTTAAAACCGTAGTAACTGTTTATTTTTTTGACGGCACCGTATATACTATTGCTCAAGCGGAGGTTTTCAATGATCAGGGTAAAGCGCGGAGAAATTCTGAAAAGCCTGCTTTTCTTCGGCGGTCTCTGGGGTCTTGCCGAGGTGACCATCGGATATCTTGTTCACCTTGTTTTTCCCTTTCCCGGGTTCGCGGCAGTCATCATGTTTCCCCTGGCTTTTGTTTTTCTGCGCGGAACGTGGGAGAAAACCGGCAGGCTCTGGACAATGCCCGTACTCGCCTCGATAGCGGCGTCTATCAAACTCATTGATTTCATTTTTCCCTATCTGCCTCCCATCAAGATACTCAACCCCATTGCCGGGATGTTCGTGGAAGCGCTGGCGGTCATGGTTTTTACCGCCCTTATAAAAAAGAAGGAAACTGAATTCCGGCTGCCCGCGGTGCTGATGTTAACCCTCGCCTGGCGTGCGGCATACCTACTTCTCATCGCCCTGCCGGTTTATCTGCTGTTCGCGGACGGGTTTCTGAAATACGGCCTCCTGCAGACGGCCCGGTTCATTGCCGCGGATGCGCTGCTGAATACCGGTCTCATCATACTGCTGTTTCGCGTCAATAAAATCAGGAAAGGTGTATCCTCGCTCATCCTGAAGCCTTATCCGTTTTTCCTGCCTGCTGCGGCAGTTCTCGCAGCTTTCGGTCTCGAGCTGCTGATATAGGAAAAACGGGATGTCCCTGACTCCGATTTACAAAAGGGCTGCTGAAATAGAAGAAACCGGCGGAACAGCCGTACTCGTCGTTACGGTAATTTCCTCCGAGGGCCATGCCCCGGCAAAGGCCGGTTTCAGAATGCTCTGGGAACCCGGCGGCTCAATCACCGGTACCGTCGGCGGCGGCGCTCTTGAAAAACTCTGCATGAATTTCGCGGCCGCCATGACGGGGGGGCAGACTGTTCTCAAGACATATTCCCTCGAAGCGGACAAGCGGATATTCGAAGGCGAGCCCACGGGCATGATCTGCGGCGGCAGGGTAACCGCTTTTTT
>SPDA01000623.1 GCA_004525155.1 Spirochaetales bacterium | reverse complement strand
GTGCTCGGTATTATCAGGAACAGGTCGAAGGGCCTGCTTTTCCCCTGGATTGCCCACGCTGCAGCAAACCTGGTGATCTTCGCCCTGCTGCTGGTGTGAAAAAATAGAACCTGGAACCGGACCAATCCAAATCAGCTTCTGCCCCGGATGGAAATTCACTGACGGAAGCGGGTCCGGTAATTTCACTCCGCGCCCGCCCCGTGTATTGATTAAATAACGCCCGTTGCCTACTATCTTCCCCGGAGGAACCGATGCAGCTGCCGAAGATGTACGCCGGAAGAATACTTTCCATAGACCTGACAAACGGAAAATCAGAAATACTTGATACTGCCGATTACGCGGAGCTGTTCCTCGGAGGAAGGGGCATCGCCGCTAAACTATACTGGGACCAGGTGCCTTCCTCCGCGGGAGCGCTTGAGCCTGAAAACAGGCTCATCTTTTCGCTCGGGCCCATGGCTGGATTGCCGGCCATAGGCGCATCCCGCTGGGGCATCTTCGCCAAATCCCCTTTTCCGAAGAGGGAGCATTTCTGTTACGGCAGCCTGGGAGGATACTTCGGGGCGGAGCTCAAGTCCGCGGGATACGACGGGCTTGTCGTTCACGGCAGGGCGGAGAAGCCCTCGGTACTCGCGATAGAGGGTGACGCGGTTTCAGTAAAGCCCGCTGAGGGACTGTGGGGAAAATCCACGGTGGAAACGCTCGCCGCCCTGAAAAGAGCGAACCCCGGTATACGGGCGCTTGCCATCGGCCCGGCAGGTGAAAATCTTGTGCCCTACGCAACGGTTTTTGCGGACGGCGATTCAAGCTGCAGCGGCGGTATGGGCGCCGTTATGGGATCCAAAAACCTGAAAGCGGTAACGGTGAAGGGCGGCAGGTTCAGGCTCCTGCCCGCGGATCCGGAAGCCCTGCGATCAATCGAAAACGAGATACGCGGATACGGCAGGGGAAACGTCAAGGCCTGGGGTATCGATTTTATGGCCCACGGGGAGAAAACCAAAAAACTGCCCTGTTACGGCTGCATGGCCAAATGCCTGCGTGTTTCCTATACCGCGGACAACGGCACAAGCGGCAAGTTCATGTGCCAGTCCAGGTTTTTCTACATGCAGCATGCCTGGGGATATTACGGCACCGACACTGATGTGCCCTTCCTCGCCAACCGGCTCTGCGACGAGTACGGACTGGACACCTGGGAGACCCAGGCAGTCATCGAATGGCTTCTGCGCTGTCACGCGGAGGGAATAATCTCCGAAGAGGAAAGCGGTCTGCCTCTTTCTAAAGTCGGCAGCCTGGAATTTATAGAAGACCTGGTGCGCGGTATCTCCCGGAAGGAAGGGTTCGGCGCAGTCCTCGCCGCCGGCGCCGATCGCGCTTCGGAGGAATACGGCCGGGAATCACGCGCCCTGTTCAGGCACAACGATCCCTACGACCCCCGGTACTGCACGAACAATATCCTGCTGCTACCCTTTGAAAAAAGAGAACCCATCCAGCAGCTCCACGAGGCCGGCCTGGTACTCGCCCAGTGGTCAAGCCGGATCAAGGGGGTGGAGGGAGCGCACATCTCCACGGAGGTTCTCCGGGGTATCGCGGAAAAGTTTTGGGGAGGCGAAAAGGCCGCGGACCTTACCACCTTCGAAGGCAAGGCGCTGGCCGCGAAAAGCATACAGGACAGGCAGATAGCCAAGGAATGCCTGGGGCTCTGCGACTGGATGTATCCGCTTATCGACAACCCGAAAAGCCCGGACCACCTGGGCGACCCGTCCGTGGAAAGCAGGATTCTCTCCGCGGCTTCCGGAAAGGAGTACCGCGAAGAAGATTTATACCGTGCCGGCGAGCGGGTATTCAACCTCCAGCGGGCCGTACTTCTCAGGGAAGGGCACCGCGCCCTGCTGGATGATGTGCTTCCTGAAGAATATCACACCCAGGCCCTGGAAACTCATGTGGCTGACCCGGAGTGTATAGTCCCGGGGCCCGGAGGCTCCGTCGTATCGATGATAGGCGTCAGGATTGACATGGAGCGGTATGTCCGCCTCAGGGAGGAGTATTACGGACTTCGGGGCTGGGATGTAAAAACCGGCCTGCAGTCCGCCGAAGCACTTGCTGCGCTCGGGCTGTCGGGGGAGGCGGCGGAACTCCTGGCGCTGGGCCTGGCAGTTCCCCGGGCGAGGCGTATGCCGCTTCTCCGGCGTTCAGCCCTTCAGCGGGGTTTCCGGAGGGACCAGCGTGTGTTTCTGCGGGAGAGGGATGGTTCGGCCGTACCCGGGC
>SPDA01000665.1 GCA_004525155.1 Spirochaetales bacterium | reverse complement strand
GTATCGAGGTCATTGGTCGGCTCATCCAAGACCAGGACATTGGAGGGGACGATGAAGAGTTTCGCCAGAAGGAGGCGATTGCGCTCACCGCCCGACAAGGAGCTGACCGGCGACAGGATTTGATCAGGCGGAAAGAGAAAATCCTGGAGATAGCCCGCTACATGCCGCGAGACGCCGCCCACGATGACCATGTCGTTGCCATCGGCGATATTGTCCTTCAGGGTCCCTTTTTCGTCGAGCTGGGCGCGGAGCTGATCAAAGTAGGCAATCCGGATTCCGGTCCCCAGGCGGATCCTGCCCCGTTGCGGTTCCAGTTCGCCGAGAAGGAGCTTGAGGAGCGTGGTCTTGCCCGAGCCGTTGGGCCCGATAATGCCCACCTTGTCGCCGCGGATGATCGCGGTGGAGAACCCTTCCACGATCTTGTGATCGCCGAAGGCGAAGTGAATCTTTTCCGCTTCCACAACCAGTCGGCCGCTGCGTTCCGCCTCCTGGATCGTCAGCCGGACATTTCACGTCTGCTCCTGCCTTCGTGCCCGCTCCCGGCGCATCTTCACCAGAGCCCGCACCCGGCCCTCGTTGCGGGTGCGACGGGCCTTGATTCCTTGCCGGACCCAGGCTTCCTCCCCGGCAAGTTTCTTGTCAAACTCCTGCCACTGCCTCTCCTGCGCTTCCAACAGGGCCTGGCGGCGTTCGAGGTATGTCCTGTAATCGCAGGGAAACGCGATAAGGCGGCCCCAGTCGATTTCCACGATGCGTGTCGCCAGTCGCTGAAGAACCGCCCGGTCATGGGTCACGAACATGAGGGTTCCTTCAAACTTCCGAAGGAAATCTTCGAGCCAGAGGATGGCGTTGATATCCAGATGGTTTGTGGGCTCGTCCAGGAGCAGGAGGTCCGGCCCGTTCACCAGGGCCTTGGCCAGAAAGACCCGGCGTTTCATGCCCGCCGACAGAAACCGGAACCCGGCGTTCTCATCCAGTTCGGTCCTGGCGATCACCGTTTCCACCCGCTGATGATAAAGCCAGGCGCCGGAGGTCTCCAGCCGGTGCTGAACCCGTTCGAGCTTTTTCAGCAGGCCGTCATCGCCGCTCCCGGACATCTGCAGGGTGAGATCGTGGTATTCCCGGAGCAGTTCCAGGTGTTCGCTGCCGCCTGCGGCCACAACATCATAGATCGTCCCCGGCAGGTCGTCGGGAACATCTTGGGGCAGCATGGCGATCCGGACCTCGCCGCTTCGGATGATTTCGCCGGAATCCGGGATGACATCGCCCGTCAGCAATTTCATGAGGGTGGACTTGCCCGAACCGTTCCGGCCCAAAAGCCCGATCCTTTCGCCCGCTTCGATCTGGAGCGTAGCGCCGTCCAGCAGCCGCGGCCCGCCGAAGCTGACCGAAATCTCATTGATCCGGATGAGTCCCATATCATCGCGCCCCCTCTGCCTACCTACCGGCAATGCCCGCTTTTGTAAAGGATAAGTTGAGACCTTTGCATAACGCCTCTATTCGTCATTCCGGGCTTGGAGACTGTGTCGCAATTGGAGAATGTGCCATCAACATCGTCATACCGGCGAAAGCCGGTATCCAGAACTTACTGATAATACTGGATTCCGTGTCGCGCTTCGCTTGCACGGAATGACAAAATGGTAATTATGACACAGTCTCCAAGTCCGGAATGACATAGTCGTGATTTTCAGACTTTTTAAGAGTTCGTCGATGTTGTTACATAATTTTTAAGGAGGAAAAAAATAATGAAGCGGTTTAAAAGTATCAGTTTTGTTTTAGCGTTAATGGCGGTTTTGGTCCTCGTTTTCAGTGTAACGCCAGCCACGGCTGCACCGCCGAAGCAGAAGAATATTATTTTATCCACGACGACCAGCACCCAGGATTCCGGACTTCTGGATGTCCTGATTCCTGTATTTGAAAAGAAAACGGGATATTTCGTGAAGACGATTGCCGTCGGTTCCGGCCAGGCCATGGCCATGGGGAAGAAGGGCGAGGCGGATGTGCTTCTGGTTCACTCGCCTGCGGCGGAAAAGAAGTTTTGAAGCTTTCGATACCTGGCAAATTGTCCTATTTCCCG
>SPDA01000510.1 GCA_004525155.1 Spirochaetales bacterium | reverse complement strand
CTTCTCGGTTTCTCCCAAAAGCTGGAAATCGGGCACGTTCCCGCGGAAATAATCGCCAAGGATCCCGGCAATTTCTTCAACACCATTACCGTCAATAAGGGGTCGAGCCACGGAATAAAACCGGATATGCCCGTCATCGCGCTGCAGGACGGGTTCGAGGGGCTTGTTGGTAAAGTCGCAGGCGTCGGCCTGATGACCTCGGAAATCATTCCAATTTATGACAGAAACTGTTTTGTGGCCGCCAGGCTGATGAATACCCGTTACGAGGGTCTCACATCCGGACAGGGCAATTATTCCGATTTTATAAAGATGCGGTACGTTAAAAAAAACGCTCGGACGGAAATCCAGTACGGAGATCTCGTCATAACCTCCGGCATGAATTCGATCTATCCGAGGGGTATCTACCTGGGCAGAATAAGGAACATCGCCGCAAAGGATTACGAAACGTCCCTTGAACTCGAGGTTGAACCGATACTCGACTTTTCAAAACTCGAGTATGTTTTCATTTTGCAGGTGGAAAGTAAATGAGGAGAATAAGATTCTGGGTTCCGCCCCTCATTCTTATCGGCTGCACCATTTTACAGACGACACTTCTCCGGAAACTGAGCATCCTGGGCGCAACGCCGGATCTTTCCCTCATCCTTCTCGTTTTTTTCGCCAATACCCTTGGGAGCATGCGCGCACAGGTCACGGGTTTTCTGGGGGGCATTGTGGAAGATGTCCTGAGCCTCTCTCCGCTGGGTTTCCATACGCTTATCAAAACCATTACCGGTTATCTCTTCGGCATTACGAAAGGCAAGATCTTCATAGACCCCATCATCATTCCCATAGTGCTGGTACTGGTGGCAAGTTTTCTCAAGGCTGTTCTGGGTATACTTTTTATCGGACTGTTCAGGATAACGGTTATCGAGGGCGCCTTCAGCGTAAAGCTGTGGGTGGAAATCGGCATGAACTCTCTGCTGGCCCCTTTTATCTTCGCCTTCATGAAGTTGTTCAAGGTTTTCAAGAGGGCTGAAAGGGAGTAAGTGCGCTGTATGATTAACCAGGCCAAGGGCGGCAGTTTCATATCTCAAAAAAATCGGCTTGTCAGCCTCGTCATAATAATCGGGATTTTTCTCGTATTTTACGGCGGTTATCTTTTCTATCTGCAGGTGCTGAAAGGTACCGAATTTAAAAGAAGGGCGGAAGAAGTTTCCCGCCGGATAACGCCCATACCCGCCCAGCGCGGCGAGATATACGACAGGAATTACAATTTTCCGCTTGTGCTCAACATCGACAGTTTCGCAGTCGACATAATTCCAGGTGAGCTTTCTCAAGCGGAATACGAGGATGTCAAGAAAAAACTTACCGGCCTGCTTAATATGTCGGAGCAGGACATCCAGGACAAAGTACCGCAGAATTACAAATACATGTTTCAGCCGATCGAAATCAAAAGCGGTGTCGATTATAATACAATTTCCTGGCTTGCAGAACACATCAATGAGTTTCCCGGCATTACCTGGCACAACAAACCAATAAGAAGCTACGTTGAAACCGGGAGTATCGCCCATGTTCTGGGTTATGTGGGCAGCATTACACGTGAAGAACTTCAGATACTTTACAATCAGGGCTACGGTGTTCAGACGGAGCTGGGGAAAAACGGTATTGAAAAGCAGTACGATATGGTCCTGCGCGGAGAGGACGGCATGCGGTTTCGAACCGTGGATGTGCGCGGCAGAAACATCGACGCAGGCATAGAAAAGGAAATTTCCCCCGTACTGGGAAAAAATATCGTGCTTACCATCGACATGAATATCCAGCAGCTCTCCGAAAAGGCGCTCGGGAAAAGGAACGGATCTGTCCTCGTCCTTAAACCGGCCACCGGCGAAATACTGGCCATGGTTTCCTACCCCTGGTATGACGCGAATATATTTAACTCGGGCAACGGTAATGCCGAGTATAACCGTATTTCCCTGGATCCGAATTTTCCATTTCTGAACAGGACCATACAGTCCAGTTATTCGCCTGCCTCCATGTTCAAGATTGTCATGACTACGGCCGCCATTGAAGACGAAGTGATTCCCCTGGATAAAACCATTCTCTGCGAAGGAAAAATGCCCTTCGGCGACAGGGTTTTTCATTGCTGGAAAAAGACGGGACACGGCCGGCTCAATCTCTTCCAGGGCATTGCAGAATCCTGCAACATCTTTTTTTTCACCCTGGGCACGGAGTATCTCGGGATCGAACGCATTGTCGATTTTTCGCACCGTTACGGTCTCGGCGAACTGTCCGGTATCGATATACCGGGTGAAGTCCCGGGACTTCTGCCGAGTCCTAACTGGAAGGAAACGGCATATCATTCGAGATGGGTCGGCGGAGACACGATGAATATTTCCATAGGTCAGGGTTTTCTGTCTGTGACGCCTCTGCAGGTCGCGAACCTCCTTGCCATGGTGGTCAACAACGGCGTTGTTTTCAGGCCCCATCTTCTAAAAGAAGTGCGCGATCCCATTTCCGGCAATATCATTTCCGTACAGGAGCCGGAAATAATCAGAAGATCGAACATAAGCAAAGAAACATTTGCCTCTGTCCGGAAAGCCATGCGCGGCGTTATCGGGGAAGGTACGGCGAAAGTGGTTATAACTACGGATGCCGTGGACATTGCGGGAAAAACAGGAACAGGGGAGGTCGGTCTCGCGGAAAAATGGAATTCATGGTTTACGGCGTACGGCCCGTACGAATACGAAAACCCTGAAGACACAGTAGTGG
>SPDA01000244.1 GCA_004525155.1 Spirochaetales bacterium | reverse complement strand
CGGATCAAGGCGCCGGACCTGGAAACCAATATCATGAATTTAAGCGGCGGTAATCAGCAGAAAACAGTTCTGGCGAAATGGCTCATGGCGGACGCGGAAATATTGATTCTGGACGAACCCACAAGAGGCATAGATATCGGCGCCAAGGTCGAGATTTATAAAATAATGGAAGAGCTGGTGATGCGCGGCGCGGGCATCATCATGATTTCTTCCGAGCTGCCTGAACTCATTGCCATGTGCGACAGATTCATTGTGTTTTACAAGGGAAAGGCGCGGGCTGAGTTTACCAGGGATGAGATTACGGAAGAATTATACATGCAGGCGGCGACGGGCATAATGTAATGCTGGAGGAAGTGCAATGGATAAGGTACCATCACTGTACGCAGATCGCAATTCCCGTTCTATGGATCTAATAAAAAGGGCTTTTGACTTCGAGGAGCCGAAAGAAGTTCCCTTTATTTTCAATACGTCCAATTATTTTTCCTTCGGGTATCCGCCGGAGGAGCTGCCGGAAGATTACTACATAACCCCCGCCTCCATGTACGAAAGACAAGTCAGACAGTTCGAAAATCACTTTAATGTGATAGATGACCATTATGTACCCTATCTCATGCCCTGGTACGGGACCGGGGTCACGGCTTCAGGTTTCGGCATAGGTGTTAATTTTCTGCCGAAGATGGACCCCACCACCGAAATTCCTATAATGAAAAATCCGGAAGAGATTGACAGGATGAAGATGCCGGATTTTTCGAAAGACGGACTCATGCCGAAAGTACTGGATACAATACGGTATTTTCAGAAGAACAGCGAAATTCCCATAGGTTTCACGGACAACCACGGCCCGCTCACTCTCGCGGTGCAGGTTGTAGGCTACGAGAATCTTTTTTACTGGATGTATGATTACCCGAAACAGATTCACAAGCTCATGGACCTGTTAAGCGACACCCTCATAGCCTGGGTGACGCATCAGAAGGAACTTATCGGCGAACCCCTGAACCATTGTTTCGGCAACCAGGGTATTTATGTGCCGGAAGGGGTCGGCGTGTGGTTTTCCGATGACGACTGCGTCATTCTTCCCGAATCACTCTACCGCGAATTTGTTGTTCCCTACAACGAGAAAATCCTTAAACATTTCGGCGGCGGAATTCTTCACTTCTGCGGTACCGCCAATCAGCACATTGAAAATTTTAAAAGAATGAAACACCTCCGGGGCATAAACAATTTCGCTCTCGGCAGCTGGCGGTCCCTCCTGGCCCTGAAAAAAGGCCTGGAAGGAAGAGTCGCGATTATCGCCTGCGATTTTACCCACCTGGACTTCAGGGGCTATTACCGGAAGCTGTTCGAAGAAAACGGCATGTCCAAAAGGGGGCTTGTGGTTCAGTCACTCTTTTCGCCGGTTATAGGCGCCGATGACGGGAAATATCACCTGGTAAAGCGCAGCGAAAAACGCGTTGCGGACGAAATAAAGGAAGAGGCAAAAAAATATTTCAATTTGAATTAGCGAATTCAGCGGGAGGCCCGTGATGACGCCGAGAGAAAGAGTTCTGCGCTCCCTTAATCATCAGGAGCCGGATAAGGTTCCTGTTGACTGCGGAGGCACCATCTGCAGTACCCTGACCCGCAGCGCCCACAACAACGTAAAGAAACATCTCGGCATCCGGACCCCGGATGAACCGGTAACCCATCCCGTACTGGACACGGTGGTGCCCTGCGGGCAGCTTCTTGACCGGTGGCAGGTGGATTTCCGCGCTGTCAGGATGCGGCCGCCCGGCGTCATCGACGACACGAGTGCCGATACCCAGGGCTTTGCCGCCACCTCTGCGGCGGTGGAGCTGAAACCGAGGGGCCACGAGTTCAAGGATGAATTCGGCACGGTCTGGAGAAAGGCGGATTTTGATTACGCTCCCGTGCGTTACGCCTTCGCGGATTTTACGCTGGACGATCTCAAAAATTTCCGCATGCCGGACCCCTATGATCCGGGGAGAATAAAGGGGCTTGAGGATGAGGCCCGGATTTTAAAAGAAACGACGGATTTTGCCATAGTAGGTGATATAATGTGCGGAGGTCCCTTCGAACAGGCCTGCTGGACGCGGGGCTATACGCAGTTTCTGACTGATCTCTACGCGGACGAGAAATTTGCGCGGCTGCTCCTGGAAAGAATAACGGAGCTCGATCTGGGATTCTGGGACGCCTACCTGTCCGCCCTCGGTGATCATGTGCAGATTGTGGCCCAGGGGGACGATCTCGGGATGCAGGACCGGGAATACATTTCGCCGGAAATGTACAGGGAATTCATTTTTCCCTGTCATAAACGGATCTTTGAATTTATAAAATCCAAAACCAGCGCCAGGCGGTGGCTTCACAGCTGCGGGAGCATCCGGGGTATAATCCCATTTCTTATTGAGGCTGGTGTGGAAGTCCTCAATCCGGTACAGTCCGGGGCGGCGAACATGGAGGTCGGGGAACTCAAACGGGAGTTCGGAAGCGAAATTTCCTTTTACGGGGGCGGTTTCGACGTCCAGCATCTGCTGGAAGCGGACGTACCGATGTCTGTCATCAGGGACACAGTCAAAAGGAATGTCGATACCCTGGCGCCGGGCGGGGGATTCGTGTTCGCCTGTACCCATAATGTTCAGCACGAAGCACCCGCGGAGAAAGTGCTCTCCATTTTTGATTCGGCGGTTGCCTATAGGAATTATGACTGATTTCGTATAGTATGATTGCGGACATATATTAATAAAACTTGACGGCTCACAGAATAGGTGATATCCTGAAATATCTGATATATCTGATATGATAAAGCAGGAAGATGGGAGAATGCCGGACCAAAAGCCGGTTAATAATAATTGTCATAAGCGCCCTTGGGGGCGAAAAAATAATGTATGGAGGAAAGCATGAAAAAAGCAGGAAAATTAATTATCCTGGGATTACTGGCAATAGCGTTATTCGCGTTTTTTGCCTGCAAGGCTGAAAAGCCGGCGGAGACAGCGGCTGCGCCCGTTGAAGCGAAGAGCAAGTACGCTGATCAGCTCTACGTGGAAGTCAGCGCTCTTAATTCTCTGGAATATTTTTATGATCACAAGGAAGGCATGCGTCTCGTAGGCGAAGACCTCGGCGTCAAGACCGAGTACACAGGTCCCGCGGACTATGACATGAACGCAGTTTCCGCAGCAATCGAACAGGCTGTGGCAAAGGGAGCTGCAGGAATCGTCGTCGTCGGCTGGGAAGAATCCCTGAACGGCGCCGTAAACAGCGCCATTGAAAAGGGTGTACCTGTTATTACGGTGGACGCGGACATTCCCACATCCAACCGCCTAGCATTCGTCGGCACATCAAACTTCAACGCTGGCGTCGAACTCGGCAACTGGGTTGCAGAGAAACTCGGCGGGACAGGCAAAGTTGCAATGCTCGGCATGCCCACCCTTTCCAATATCCGCGACAGGATGGACGGGGTGAAGAGCGCATTCGCCAAAACGAAAATTCAGATTGTCCAGATCGGCGACAGCAAGACCGATGCTGTGGGTTCCGCCCAGACAGCAGCGGAAATCCTGCTCAAGTACCCTGACCTCAACGCACTCATGGGAATCGATTCCCACTCCGGTCTCGGCATAGGCACAGCCCTGAGAGAAGCCAACAAGGTCGGCAAAGTTCTGGCCACAGGCTTTGACAGGGACAATTCCCTGCTCGAACTGGTTGAAGAAGGTGTTGTTACGGCGACTGTTGTTCAGCGCACGGCCCTTATGCCCTATTACGCCACCCTGATTCTGTGGCAGCTGCACAATTCCAAAGTCTCCCTCACGAAAGATGACAAGGCGTCCAATGTACTCAATATTCCCGGATTCGTGGATACCGGCGTCATGATCGTCACAAAAGATACCGCAAGAAGTTTTATCCGCTGATCTGATTAAGGATTGAAACATCCGGCCCTTGTCCGTCCGGGCAGGGGCCGGTATCTTATAAAAGGAAACGCAGGGAAAGGCAGTGGCAGAAACAATATTGGAAGTCCGGGGCATTTCGAAAAGTTTTCCCGGCGTAAAAGCTCTCGATAAGGTGGATTTCTCCCTGGATAAGGGAACCGTACATGCACTGGTGGGAGAAAACGGCGCCGGTAAAAGTACCCTCATGATGATTCTTGGCGGTGTCTACAGCCAGGATGAAGGTGAAATCATTCTCGAAGGAAACCCTGTTAATTTTGAGTCCTCCTACGCGGCCAACCGGAAGGGCATAAGCGTCGTATATCAGGAACTGAGCCTGGTTCCCAACTTAAGTGTCGCGGAAAACATTTTTGCCTACAGGCAGCCGGTGAACAGGCTGGATCTCATAAGCTGGAATACTCTCTACAGACAGACTGAGGATATTCTGAAAATATTCGAGCTCGACGACATAAATCCGAAAACCCTGGTCAGCGAACTGTCCATGGCACAGCGGCAGGTTGTCGAGATTCTCAAGGCCATGTCCGTCAATCCGAAAATTCTCATTTTCGACGAACCGACGTCCTCCCTCACGGAAGTAGAAACGAAAGAACTCTTCATAAACTTGAATAAATTGAAAGCCGAAGGGATTTGAATAATTTACATTTCGCATCATCTCCAGGAAATTTTCGAAATAGCGGATACCGTAACCGTTCTCCGCGACGGGAAGCATATCTGTGATGCGGTTGTAAAGGACATTAATGAGGATTTTCTCGTGTCGAACATGGTGGGGCGGAAAATAGGCAACCTGTACGGGAAGCG
>SPDA01000152.1 GCA_004525155.1 Spirochaetales bacterium | reverse complement strand
TGTCCCAGGTGTGTTTTTCTTCCTCTATACAGCTGGCAATATCAGCCTCTCCCACTGTTTTGCCGACTTCAACAAGTCTTTCCACAGGTATTTCTTTCACGGAAATTCCGAACTTCTCCTTTAACAATCCAAAATCGACAGAGAAATCACCCATGCCTTCGAAAGGCCTGCCCGTTAGACCGATTGTCTGGTTTCGGAAAAAAGAAACAGCGGCCAAACTTTTAACAGCTTCCTTGAGCCTCTCCCTGAATACCCGATTTTCGCTGTGCCCCGAGATGACTGTATAGTTTATACCCCTGGATTTCAGCACACTAGTAAGATCCATGATGCCGTGGATACCATGAGTGTCCAAGAGATAGTTGTCCTCCATGTTTTCGAAGGAAACATCGGGGGTGCTGTCGATGATGAGTATCGGCCGGCCGAGATCCTCAAGGATATCCGCAATAAGCAGGCTGGGAGAATAGCACAAATGAAGAGTTATAACGAACGAAACCTTTTCCCTTTGAAAAAGCTCCCCTGCCTTTTTAACATGCGAAACATCGAACACCGCACCCGGGTCGGCCAGGGTTATTCCCGAGCTCTCCAGGATGTCTTTCATTTCCCTTATGAAACCGTCGAATCTCCTGCAGCCGCCGGGAGTCAGTTCATCATAAATCTTGAGATACAGGGGAAGGAACCCTGCTTTTACTGATTCAGACCGCATCGTGACACCTCAACAAGTGAAAAAGTTCAGCGGCTATCCTATCATTAGGGAAAGGATATGTCAATCATACCAATGATTACTCCAAACTGAATATTGATTGTTTTAAGCATGTTTCTTTTATTCCAATTCAATTTATTGACAAATTCATATTATTGACAGTACTATATAGGATCGGAGTCTTTAAAAGAATGACAAAAATTGAATTACGTAAAAATAAACTTCTGGAAACGCTTCAGACCAAACAGAAAATGAACGTGCAGGAAGCTTCGGAGCTCATCGGGATTTCGCCTGCCACTACGCGGCGGTTTTTCAGCCAGCTCGCCGCAGAAGGTATTGCCGTTAGAATTCACGGCGGCATACAGTTACTCCCCGATTCCACCCGGCTGTATTCCTATTTATTGTCAAACATAAAGCGGGTCAGTGAAAAGGCCGCCATAGCGGCGAGGGCTGTGGAACTGGTGTCTTCGGGAGACCTTCTCTTTCTCGATTCCGGCACCACAATCCTTAAGATGGCGGAGGCGCTGGAAGTTAAATTCAAGGCAAAAACCCTGAAGGACGTGATAATTGTCACCAACTCACTGGTAAATTACGAAAAACTCGCTCCTTACTGCAAAGTCATCCTGGCTGGCGGCGAAGTCCGCTTGAGCAGAAGGGACACGTTCGGGCATCTCGCCGAAAAAATACTTCAGTCCGTACATATGCACAAGGCGTTTTTCGGCGCCGACGCCATTCACCCCGACAAGGGGCTCATGGCAACAGACGAATGGACATGCCGGATGAACGGCCTGGTCAGCAAAAACTCCGACGCTGTCTACGTTCTCGCTGACTCGGAGAAATTCGGAAAGAGCTCCCTGCTCAGCTACAGTCCCCTGAACGGTGTCGATCTCATTATTACGGACAACGGTATAGAGGACAGGGATCTCGAACCATACCGAACGAAAGGAGCGGTAATTGAGACTGTGCCAACATAATGATTAAAGTAATCATTATGTTGATGCATATTTTCAATTTCAGATTGACAACTAATGCCTGGTATGATAAATTGAGCATGGAACCACTTATTCTGGTTGCAAATTTTATAACTTAAGGCAAAAGGAGATTAAAATGAAAAAACTGGTTACGATGCTTCTGGCAGCGGCTGTTTTACTTGCGGTAATTTCCTGCAAGAAAAAGGAAGAAACAGCTGAAACAGCGGAGGTGAAGAAAGCCGAAGTCATTACCCTGCGTATCATGTCGCCGGAGAGCGATTTTACTGATGCCTGGATCCAGGAATGGAATACAGCTAATCCCGAAATTCAGCTCGTTAGGGAAGAAAACGACTATCCAAAATGGATAGCCGACTTTCTGGCAGGCTCCCCCGCGGACATACTGAACGTCGGCTACGGGGCGGAAATTCCCTACTTCGTAAAACGCGGTATGTTCCTCGATCTCAGTGATTACTTTGCGAAAAGCACCCTGTTCAAGGAATCCGACATCGATATAGGCGGCTCTGGAGCCTATAAAGTCGAAGGTAAATGGTATGGGCTGCCAAAGGACTACAACAACGTCGGCGCCATAACCTATAACAAGGATATCTTCAAAAAAGCGGGAATCCCCTTCCCGAGCGCTACAGAGCCGATGAGTTACCAAGAATTCTTTAACCTCGCCAAAAAATTGACGTCAAAGCAGGGGGGAAACGTAATCTTCGGTACCGAAGTTCATGGAGCCTGGACGAACTTTCTGGCCAGCGACATGGCCTACATGCTAGGAAAAAACCTGCACTCCGCGGATGGTCTTACGATGAACGAGGACAAGGATGTCAGGGAAATCTGGAAATACTTTCTCCGCCTTAGGAAGCAGGGCATTTCCAGCAACATAGAGAATCCCCTAAGCGGCTGGGCAGGCAGCGCCTTCCAGGCAGACGGCGTCGCCATGGTTCAGCTCGGTTACTGGTACGGCGCGTCCTGCGCTGGTGTGGAAGGCTATCTGGATAAGTACGGCTGGGCGCCGGAACCTGTAATGGTAAAAGGCGGAACCAGGGTAACCAACAACCTCGGAGCTACCGGGTTTTGTATAAGCGCGAAAACGAAATACCCCGACGAAGTTTTCAAAGTGTTCGAATGGTACATGGCAGGGAGTCCGGGCATCGAACGTGCCAAGACCGGGTGGGGCATTCCTCCCCTCAAGTCTCTCCAGCCCATGCTGCCGGAAGCTAATGCTTTCGATAAGGCAAGGAAGGACCTCGCCCTGGAAGAAGTCAAGTACATGAAAGCCCCGCAGATGTCTCTACATGTGCGCGGTGCCGTGTATGAGAGCAACTGGAAGGAATCCGAACGTGCATACCTGGCCGGAGAGGTGAACGAGGACGGCGCGGTTGATAAATTTTATAAAGCGATGAACGAGGCTATTACACTCGGCAAGGAAGAAGTCGGAGAATAACGGTTCCGGATTTCAACCAAAAAAGAGGGATGCTAAGGTATCCCTCTTTTTATTAAAGTAGGGGTTGCGGATTATGGATAAAATAAAGCTTTCACGCGATTACATTCTGAGGGACAACCGGAAATCCTTTTATCTGTTCATAAGTTTCTGGATAATCGGTTTTGCCGTATTTCAATTAATACCAATACTATGGGGATTCAGAGTAAGTCTTACCAATCAGATGGCCTTTTCCGTAAAACCCAAATTCGTAGGGCTGGAAAACTACGTGAAGGTTTTCCAGGATGGGGCTGTTTTCTACTCCATATTCACTACATTACTGTACGCCGTATTGAACACTGTCATCCAGATTTTCATCGGTCTCATTCTCGCCCTGCTTCTGGAACAGAAAATAAAGGGGCAGGGGTTTTTCAGGGTCGTCTTCTACCTGCCCTACGTCATACCGGTAGTTGCGACAGGCTGGATTTTCCGCATCTTTCTCGACAAGAACATCGGTTTCCTGAATATTCTGCTTACGAACCTGAACCTGATGGGAAACAAAATTAACTGGCTCGGGGAGCACGCCATGTTTTCCAATCTGGCGGCCAGTTTCTGGCGTGTAGGATGGAGCCTCCTCATATTCATCGGCGGCCTTTCAACCATTCCGGATGAGCTCTACGACGCCGCAAACGTGGACGGCGTACGTTTCCTTCAGCGTATCAGAATCATTACCATTCCTTTTTTAAGCCCCTTCATAGCCTTCCAGCTCGTTGTGAGTTTCATCTACGGCATGCAGATCTTCATACTCCCCTACATCCTAAATCCCATACCTATCCGCGGAGGGCAGGTTACCTGGAGCGTTCCCCCGAAGCAGACTTTTTTCATCCTGTCCAAAGGGTATGACCTCATTTTTACCAAGGTACGGCTGGCCTACGGGTTCGCCGTGCTCTGGATAACCTTTATAATAGTACTGATATTCAGTCTTATTTATTCACGGCTCGTCAAGAAAGCCACGTACTCGGAAATGGAGAACTGATATGCGCGGAAGAAAAACCAATCCCGTCGGGGTAACAATAAAATACCTGGTGCTTCTGTTTTTACTCTTCCTGTTCTTCCTGCCGATTTTCAGCATGTTTACCGTGTCGCTTAAATCGGAAGCCGAGATTTTCAAGGCTTCCCCGGCGCTTTTTCCGGAAAAGCCGGTTTGGAAAAACTATGAAAGCGCAGCGAAAAAATTTCCCTACCTGCAGTATTTATGGAACACTATTTTTATATCGGCGCTGTATACACTGGGGTGCACCCTAACCAGCGCCATGGCAGGTTATGCCTTCGCCCGCTTCCAGATAAGGGCAAACCGCATATTCTTTACCATAGTGCTGTCTTCCATTATGATCCCCTACGTAATTACGATTATCCCCTTCTATCTGCTGATAAAAAACCTGGGGCTCACGGACAAGCACATTCTCTGGCTGTTCTATGGCCTGGGCGGCGCTCCCTTCATGATATACCTGTACCGGCAGTTTTTTTCAACTATTCCGGCTTCCTTTGCAGAATCCGCACGCATGGACGGTGCAGGCAGAATCACGATTTTTTCCCGGATCATGCTGCCCCTGGTCAACTCAGGTACGGTGATTACCGCCATCTTTGCCTTTCAGTGGACATGGCAGGACTACCTCATGCCTTCCCTGTTTCTGGGGGCCGTTAAAACGAGTCTCGCTGTCAAACTGAACTCGGCCTACCAGGACATGCAGCAGAACCTCCTCTTCGGTCAGCTCATGGCCGGGGTATTCTTTTACATTGCCGTACCGGTCCTGGTCTATTTCATCTTTCAGAAACAGATTATGAAGGGCATGCTTTCCGGAGGCATCAAGGGTTGATCACACTGCCGCCGCAGTTTCCTCCGCGCATACATTCGCAGCGGCATCCTTAAACTGGCTTAAGTACAAGTCAGCATAGAAGCCGCCCTTTGCGAGCAGTTCACAGTGGTTTCCCGTCTCGATAATGCTCCCCTGGTTCATGACGAGTATGAGCTCTGCGTCGCGGATGGTGGAAAGCCTGTGCGCTATGACGAAACTTGTTCGTCCCTTCATGAGACCCTCCATCGCCTTCTGGATGAGGATTTCGGTTCTCGTATCCACACTGCTGGTGGCCTCGTCGAGAATGAGCATGGCAGGGTCCGCCAGCAGGGCGCGCGCTATGGTTAAAAGCTGCTTCTGGCCCTGGGAAATGTTCGTGGCCTCTTCGTTCAGTACCGTGTCGTACCCCTCAGGCAGGGTGCGGATAAAATGGTCCGCGTGTGCCGCTTTCGCCACCCGCACGATGTCTTCGTCCGTCACATTCTCCCTTCCGTAGGCGATGTTATCCCGGATGGTGCCGTTGAAGAGCCAGGTGTCCTGCAGTACCATGCCGAACATGCTGCGGAGGTCGCCGCGCTTTATATTCCTTATGTCGACGCCGTCCACGGTAATACTGCCGCCGTTTATTTCGTAGAAACGCATGAGCAGGTTGACCAGGGTGGTTTTTCCCGCGCCCGTGGGACCGACTATGGCTATGGTGTGCCCTTCCCGTACTTCGAGGTTCAAATTGCCGATAAGGGGTACCTCCTCCTTGTAGCGGAAATCCACATTCGCAAACCTGACCTCGCCCCGGGGAGCCTCGATAACCGCCGCGCCCGGCGCATCCGCCTGTTCTTCCTCCTCGTCGAGGACTTCGAAGACCCGCTCCGCGCAGGC
>SPDA01000473.1 GCA_004525155.1 Spirochaetales bacterium | reverse complement strand
CCGTTATATGGACGCAATCTACGAACATGCGGGTGAACTGAAATTTTTAATGGAGCGTCTTACGGAACTGCAGATAAACATCGCAAAAGAGGCGGTAGGTCGCGGTGCGGACTGCATCTGGCGCGCAAACGACTTTGCCATCAACCAGGGGCCTTTTATTTCACCCCAGATGCTTTATGACCCGGATTTTCAATACGAAAAAAAAATAGTGGATGCGGTGCATAAACTCGGCGCTCCATGTGTTTTACATGCCTGCGGCAATCAAACGAAGATGCTGGACATGGTGGTCGACATGGGTATAGATGCTCTGCACGCCATGCAGCCTTCCGCAAGTAACGACATACGCGATATCAAGAAACGATACGGCAGGAAAATATCCCTCATCGGCAACGTGGATATAAGCCGTCTTCTTCCCTTCGGAACACCCTGGGAAATCGATCAGAATATTAAAGGACTGATAAAGGACGTGGGCAAGGACGGCGGATATGTGCTCACCACTTGCAACGGCATCATGCAGGATGTTCCTGTTGAAAACGCGATTACCATGCATCTTGCCTGCGAAAAGTACGGCCATTATCCCCTATCTTGAGGAGTACAACTGTCATGAAGACCATTCACATCAACATTACATATGCCGAAATACAAAAGCGCGAACGACGATGGAACGACACCATGAATTTCCGCACCCCGGACCGGGTGCCGGTGCTTCAGTACATAGGTTCACGGTACTGGCTGCCCCTTATCGGGTATGCGGAAAAGTTCAGGGATTATTTCGACAACCCGGCAGTCATGCTCGAAGCCCAGCTTAAGGGTCAGAAATGGATTCTGGAAAACATCAAATCCGATTTTCATAAAATCGTGTGCTATCCGGACTTTATGTGGGTGGAAGACGTGAGCGGTTTCGGCGCGGAAACGGTATTCCCGAAAAACGATTCTCCCTGGGTGGCCCGCCCGCATATGCTTCAGAAGAATGATAACCTCGATGTACTGCGAAAAGTTGATTATGTACACACGGGACTCCATGGCCAAATGCTCGATTATCATAAAATAATGAAGGAAACGGCGGCGGATTTTCAACTGGAGTTTTCTGACGGAAAAACCATTCCCGCCGGGGACTGCGTGTATCCGGGGGGCGCCGGCGTTATCGGTATTGCCGCGCTCGCCGGAGACCTCTGCAGCGTGGAGCAGTTTTCCATGGACATGTATGACAAACCAGAGTGGGTAAAGGAACTGCTTACAATAATAACCGATAAAGCCATTGATTGGATTATGGAAGTGCTTACGTCGAGCGGCGGCGATATGGGTTTCTGTGCCGATTTTTACGACCGCATCATCCATGTTGGGGATGACGGTACCGCCCAGATGTCTCCGGACCAGATTCACGAATTCATGCTGGAGCCCTACAAACGTCTTTCGGCTTTCATTAAAGGCAAAGGCTGCAAGGTCCAGGCGCATAACTGCGGCAGGGCGGATCATCTCCTTAAATTCTGGGCGGACGAGGCAGGAATAGACCGCTACCTCGGGTTCAGTTATCTGACAGATAAGGAAAAATTGAAATCCGTCATGGGCGGCCGGATCCTGCTTCTGGGCGGAATCGATACGGTCAAAATCCACGACGGGAATCCAGCTGAAGTTAAAGAAGATGTGCGGCATAATCTCGGGGTATTCAAGGACTGCCCGGGTTACGTCATCATGGACGGCCACAATGTGGCACCGGGATCGCCTGTCGAAAACATAAACGCCATGGCGGAAGCTGCCGAAGAATTCGGACGGTTCTAGAGACCCGCCGGCTGATTGAAACCTTTCTTATTTCTCTGTATAGTAAACGATAATACAAATCAAGGAGCCTGTATGAAAGCGCGAAAACCGTGTTTTGCCCTGTTCTTCGGCAACAGGGGATTTTTCCCGGCGTCCCTCATGGAAAGCGCCAGAAAGGAACTGCCGGCGGCATTACGAACCCTGGGGTATGACAGTTTCCTGCTCAATGCGGAAGCGACACGGCACGGCGCCGTGGAAACTCCAGCGGAAGGGCGGGTTTTTAATAATTTCCTCGAAACCCGCAAAGGCAAGTTTGACGGGATAATCCTTTCCCTGCCGAATTTCGGGGATGAAAACGGGGCAGTCGCGGCGCTTAAGGACGCGGGCGTGCCGATTTTCATCCAGGCTTACCCGGACGATCTTGATAAAATGGCTCCTGACAAAAGGAGAGATTCATTTTGCGGCAAATTCTCCATTATGGACGTGTTCTCACAGTACGGTATTCCCTTTACCGCCATGAAGCCCCACACGGTCCGGCCGGATTCCGCGGCTTTTGCCGAAAACATTTCCAGTTTTGCTAAGACCTGCGCCGTGGTTCACGCCATGAAGGACATGGTGGTAGGCTCCATAGGAGCCAGGACCACTCCTTTTAAAACCGTGCGCATCGACGAACTCGCCCTTCAGAAATACGGCATTACCGTTGAGACCTACGACCTGGCCTCGGTCATAGCACAGATCAGACAGGTAAAGGAAAGCGGCGGTCTCTACAAGGATAAACTCCAGGCCCTGAGAGATTACGCGGACTGGAAACAGGTCCCGGAAGAAGCTCTTAAAAATCTCGCCCGCCTAAGCGCGGTTCTCACCTCCATGGCGGAAGAGAACGCTTTCGACGCCATATCCCTGCGTTGCTGGATGGAGCTGCAGCAGGAACTGGGCATCTCCCCCTGCGTGGTTCTGAGCGAACTCAACAATACCGGGTTCGCCGGCGCCTGCGAGGTGGACACGGGTAGCGCCATCGTGATGCATGCTTTAAGCGCCGCATCCGCAAAACCCTCCGCCTGCCTGGACTGGAACAACAACTACGGCGACGATGAGAACAAATGCGTCCTGTTTCACTGCGGCCCGGTACCGCAGAGCATGATGAAGGAAAAAGGCAGAGTCGTGGATCATGAGATGCT
>SPDA01000415.1 GCA_004525155.1 Spirochaetales bacterium | reverse complement strand
GGAGGGGCCACATCGTAAACCTCCTGGATGCGAGAATGACGGATTACGACAGGAACCACCTCTCCTACCACCTGAGCAAGCGTTCCCTTCATGACATGACAAGAATAATGAGCATCGAATTCGCTCCGCTCATCCAGGTCAATGCCGTGGCCCCCGGTATGGTCCTGTTTCCTGAAGACCGGGTAGGGAACCTTGCGGGAAAGGCCCTTAAAGCCGGGCTGCTCGACACCCTCCCCTCCCCGGAAGATATTGTCCACAGCGTTCTGTATCTTCTGTCTTCGCCGGCTTTGACGGGACAGGTAATTTTTCCCGACAGCGGAAGGAATCTGCGGGGGTCAGTTTATGGATAAACTGTTTATACGGGGACTTCGGGCGGACTGCATCATCGGCGTTTTCGAGGAAGAGCGAAAGCGGAGCCAGCAAATCATAATCGACATTACTCTTGGGACCGATCTGCTTGCCGCCGGGGTATCGGATGATATCGGGAACACGGTCGATTACGATACCTTGAGCGAAAAGGTACTCGTCCTCGTCCGGGATTCCGGATTTAAGCTCATCGAAAGTCTTGCAGCCGCGGTTGCCGAGCTTTGTCTCGGCGAGCCGGGGGTTATGGAAACGACAGTGAAGGTAAAAAAACCCGGCGCCCTGGAGACGGCGGAATACGCCGGCTGCGAAATTCGCCGCGGGAAAAAAGAATGAAGGGGACCTTGCGCCTTTAGAAACGGCCCTTATTTCAAAAACAGCTGTATAAGCTGGATAAAATAATAGATCTTTTTATATACTGCCGAAAGCTTTTCACTGATCTTGTTATCCGCGGCAGTCTCAAGCTCCTTCCAGTTGACGACGGTTTCCTTGCCGTGCCTGTTGTATTCATCGAGGAGGGATTTGATATTTTTCGCGAGTCCCACAAGGATCTGGCCGGAATCCCGCACCAGCCGAAGTGCTTTGTCGTTGATTTCGCCGATCAGCTTTTTCAGCACGGAAAAGCTGTTAGGGTCTTTGTCGGATTTTATAACGAGGGTTTTGAGCTTTATCCCTGTTTCGGCTTCTTCCGCCAGGCTGTCGTCCAGGATTTTCAGATCGTCGGAAATCCGGAGAAGCTGATGATAAGCTTCCGAGAGCTGGGTTGAATCGATATCGACCGCCCACTGGGCTTTTATTACAAACAGGTCCACGATTTCCTTTATGCCGCCTTTTGCGTAATCGAGCAGAAATGCTTTCAGGTAATTTACCGGCGCGATATACGTGTAGCCGCTGAGCATTTTTTTGGAAAACAGAATATTTCCCTTATCCGTATAATTCTGCATTCTCTGCGCAGCGTCGGTACCGAACAAAATCTTGGCAAGGCTGTCTATCTTCGAGGTCCTGCGGGACTGGGAGATTTTTTGTATGGCAAGTTCCGTCTGGGTTTTGATTTTCTGCAGATAGTCTTCCACTATGTTTTCTTTTGACGGATGGGAGGCAGTCTTGTAATAAGGATCATCAGTGAGATGCCGAACCGTGAGGAGAAGGTTTTCGGAATTGCGCAGATTTATCAATACACGGAGAAGCTTTTTCCAGTCGTTTCTTGAGATAATCTCGGCAGATTTGAAACTCTTCAGTATGTCGAAGAGGCCGTCCCAATCGGCATCCGTTTCCAGGAGAGGCAGAATTTCGAGAAAATCCTTCATATCATCGAGGATGTACTTTGCGTTGATGACGTCAAAAGACGGGGTGTAGCCGGTAAAATTACGCTCCGGCATGTTGGAATCGAATTTTTTGAGCATGAAATAATAATCGAAATTCAGGATCTGCATGAAAACGTGAAAAAGTCTGTAGGTGCCGTTTATCTTCGTTATTCTTTCAGTATTGAAATATGAAAAGAAGGTAATGATATGTTCTTTCAAAGCGGAAGACAGTTCTTTCACATCTTCCTTTTCTGCCCGCTGCTGTATAGATTCCTCTGAAAATTCAGCGAGAAGTTCCTTCTGTTCGTCGGACAGGAATGATTCTATGATGATGACTTTCAGAACTCCGGAGGATTTCGCGTTTTCCAGCAGTATCTGCGCAGAACTTACAATCCTGTACATATTGTAAAAAAATTTTGCGAGGCCGGGCAGTACTTCCTTTCCCTGGGGTTTATAGAATTTGTTTTTCTGTTTGCTTAACTGCTTTCCGATATCCTTTAACAGACGCTTCTTTTTCCGTTCGGACTCATTTCCGCCGGAAAATAATTCCGCCAATCTCTGAAACAATCCCATTATTCCGCAACTCCAGCAGTCAGATTTCTCCATGGTATGGCAATTTACATCCGCTGTCAATTACGGGTCCTGAATAAGGGCTTGATCAACCGCCGGTAAAAGCTTACTAGGTTTTTATATGAATGCCGAACCTGTTATAGAGTCACTCCTCGCCGAAGGATTCAGTCTTGTTTCGATCCGCCACAACAGGGAAACCGGGACCATGCTTCTTGCGGCGCTGGCGTACGATGCCTCGCCTCCGCACGATTTATCCAAAGCCCGGGATCCGCACGCGCTCCTGGCGCCCTTTGCCCGGGCGCATTATTACAGGGAAGCTGTTAACCGGCTTGAGTCTGTGCTGAAGGGCCCGTTAACCGGTCAGGGAAGATCCAGTAAGACGATCAGATTTTTCAGTAATTCGAGACTGCCGGAAAAACTCTACGCCCAGGAAGCAGGGCTTGGATTCGCAGGCAAAAACAGCCTTATCATCAATCCCCGGGCAGGTTCGCAGTTTATACTGGCAGGGTGCATAATCCCGGGGGAGCCCCTGTTCTATCCTCCTGAAAGCGCGGGTCCCTGGCTGATAAATCCGCGCGAACCGGGTCCTGTTTTATGCAGCACCTGCGGCGCCTGTGAAAAAGCCTGCCCTTCCCGTGCCATAAACGGGAAAGGATACCCGCGTTCCTCTTATGACAGAACACGCTGCCTTCAATACTACGCGGCCAGGCTTGAAATTCTCCCTGCCCGGATCATGGATTCCTGGGGATATATCCTGTACGGATGCCACAAATGCCAGGAAGTCTGCCCCTACAACAAGGAAGCGCCGCCGGCTCCGGAATCGGCGGACTCCGTTACCGGCTATCTGGGACCCTCCCTCCCTGTAAGGCGCATCCTCGAAGCAGGAAATGATGAACTCAGGCTGTTTTTCAAGGGTACCGCCCTGGGCTTTTCCTGGATTGAACCGCTCGTTCTCAAACGAAATGCCCTTCTGGCAGCAGGAAGCCGCCGGGAAACCG
>SPDA01000602.1 GCA_004525155.1 Spirochaetales bacterium | reverse complement strand
TAGGTAAGAGCGTTGCCGTAGAATCCGCGCGGGTCATAGGCCGCGTAGGGCATGCCCTTCACGTGGCAGATGTATGCCGCCCACTCCGGATGTTTTTCTATGACGCCGAGCATGCCCTCCGCGAGAAGGTCGCCGATGCCTTCCCGCTTTCCGATGAGCTCAATGATGCCGATAAGCGCCTGCGGACTGCCGAAATCCGCCTTTATGCCCTTCGTATCCTTATCAGTTATGAGGCCGCGCCCGTAAAGTTCCATGACGAGGGATACTGCGTTGGCGCCCGAGATGGTGTCTATTCCCAGGTCGTCACAAAGCTGATTGGCCGCCACGATGGCCGCGAAATCGCTTATACCGCAGTTCGGGCCCAGCAGGCCTATGTTCTCGAATTCCGTCCTCGCCCGGGCGCCCTTGAACGGCCCCTCTTTCACTTCAGCCACAATACCGCAGGCCACGGAGCAGTGAAAGCAGGCGTAGTTTTTGGCCCTGAAATGGTCGTGCAGGACCAGGTGATCCACCTTGTCCCCGTGCTCGAAATGCGTCGTCTGAAAGTTGCGCGTCGGCATGCACCCAAGTTCGTTTATGGGGCTTATGTACTGGGCCGTACCGTATTTTGTATGGTTGGCCCTGGTTTCCTTGAGGTTTTTTACCGCGTCCGTCCAGATTTCCCTGACCCTCGCGGCATCCGCCACGGGTATCGTTCCGCTTCCCTTTACCGCGATGCCTTTGAGTTTCTTGGAACCCATGACGGCTCCGCCGCCGCCCCTGCCGAAAGCCCTTTCGTCCACGTTGATGTAGGCAAGGCGCACGAGTTTCTCTCCTGCCGGCCCGATGGACATGGCGGCGAATTTTTTATCCCCCAGTTCATCCTTCATGGCGTCCTGGGCCGCGTTGGTCATCATGCCAAGCATACCCTCGGCGCTCCGGAACTCCACCCTGCCGTCCTGTATGACAAGCCAGGTCCAGACATCCGCCCTGCCTTCAACGATGAGGGCGTCGAAACCCGCCTTTTTGAGCTGGGGGCCGAAATTACCGCTGCAGTTGGAACAGAGGTACCCCCTCGTTTCCGGGGACTTCGTTGCCAGCTGAAATTTTGTCGTGGAGGGGAGGTCCACCCCGGTCAGGGGCCCGGTAAAAAAAATACAGCTTGTTGCCCTCGTCGAAGGGACCTGTGTCCGGGCCGATTTCATCGTAATAATACTTTGCGGCAACGCCCCTGCCGCCTAAAAGCGATTCGAAAAGCCCGGCGTCGATGGTTTCGGCCTTCCAGGTCCTAGTGCTCAAATTAACGCGGATAAGCTTTCCCAAATATCCGCCCTTGAAGGGATTATTCATGTTTTTTTACTTCCTCACACCCGTTTAATATTTCTTGCAGTATCCAGGGCCTGGACACAGTTCTTCCTTATAGCGTCCCAGTTGCCCGCTGCGATATCGTCCTTTTTGGCTATCCACGTTCCGCCTACAAACTTTACCGTGGATACTTTAAGATACGATTCGAGATTTCCCAGGTTCACCCCGCCCGTGGGCATGAAGGACACGCCCGTATGGCCGTAGGGAGCCGAGAGGGCTTCCAGCATTTTGACCCCGCCGCCGAGTTCCGCCGGGAAAAATTTAAGCACCCTGCAGCCCAGGGCAAAGGCCTGCTCCAGTTCGCTGGATGTCGCAATACCGGGAATAAAGGGAAATCCCATGTCCGCCGCAGCTTTCACCATGTCAGGATTGAATCCCGGGGCCACGCCGAACATGGCGCCGGCATCCTTCGCTTTTTTCAGGTTTTCCTTTGTCAGTACGGTACCGGCGCCGAGAATCATGTCAGGTCTTTCCTTTTTAATGAGCGCCATGACTTCCGCTGCCGCGGCGGTGCGGAAGGTTATCTCCGCGCAGGGCAATCCTCCGCTTATGAGCGCATCCGCCAGGGGGATTGCGTTTTTCGCAGATTCAATTGCGATGACGGGAATTATACCGTAGAGCGCAATACGTCCGGTCAATTCGTCGAAATTCATACCCTTACCTCTTTATATTGTTGATTATGTTTCTGATTGCCCCAACCGTTACCCGGTCCACGCTTTCCTTCGTGAACCCGCCGATATGGGGCGTGGCAATGACCCTGTCATGCTTTATGACCCTGTAATCCGCCGGCGGCTCCGCAGAAAAGGCGTCCACCGCGTAACCCGCGATTCTTCCCGTATTGAGCCCGTCGAGTACTGCTTCCTCGTCCACAACCGAAGCCCGGGCGGTGTTGATGATGTACACGCCTTCCTTCATGGCTTTGAGGGCTTCTCTGTCGATAAGGGGCTTTTCCCCGCCGGGAACATGCAGGGTGATGATGTCCGCCTGCCGGAAAATT
>SPDA01000180.1 GCA_004525155.1 Spirochaetales bacterium | reverse complement strand
TGTTTGTCCGCGAGGTTCAGTACCTGGGCCTGGGCAAAGGCAAAGGCTTTCTTAAGGCGCGGTTTAAGGGCGCCGCGGCAGTTATCGGGATGTTCCATGCGCACCTTTCAGTTCCGCCTCAGCTTCCGCGGCGGTGAACAGCCTAGCCAGCTTTCTCCTGAAAATATCATACACGGCTTTGAGAATATCCGGCCACAGGGTGGTTATGCCGTCGGTTATGGCCGTAACCCTGTACTCCCTGGCGTTGGCGCTGAAAACTGTTGACAGAACGCAAAGATCGGCGAGCAGGCCCGTCACCATTAGGAAGCGGATGTCCCTGCTCCGGAGAGCCAGATCCAGGGGGGTGCCGTAAAACTTGTCCAGGGTGTAGGCGCGGATTACAGGTTCCCCGGGCAGGGGCTTAAGTTCCTCAACCGTGTCGTGGGATTCGGCGCCCTCCGCCCCGAGCACGCAGCTGCCGGAGGGCAAGCCCCAGCCTGTCGGCCGGCCGGCTTCGGCAGACCCCGGCTCTACCGTCAGATGTTCCGGACCGAAAGGGTCTTTGCGGAGAGTCGGCATGTCGGGGGAGGCAATAAACTCCGTGAATATGACGGGGATGCCTGCGCCACGGCAGTATTCCACCAGTCCTTTTACGGGCCCGAGAATATCTTTTGAGGTCGGAACATACAGGGATGCGGCCGGGTCCATGAACCCGCGCTGCATGTCTATGACGAGCAGGGCGGTACGTTTCGGATCCATCCGATGGGTTTCCATGACGCGCGCCGAATTGCGGGCGGCAATATCATCATGCGAAAGCATCAGCTACTCCTTTTAAAAGGCTTTAGATGAATACAGATGATAGGTGGTAACGGCAAAAATTTCAAGCCGCGGAACTTCCGGCCCATGCCGGACCGCCTTCGGGCTGCAGTTACAGCCGCCGTACTGGTGTTCCTGGAATAAACAGCTTGACAAAAAAACATAATGACATTCTAATGTTTAGTAGGTGGAGATTCATAGATGGCGAAACTTCTCAACATGCAGGGTATATGCAAGAGTTTTTTCGGCGTAGAAGTCCTGCATAATGTCGATTTCTCCGTGGATAAAGGCGAGGTCATGGCCCTGTGCGGCGAAAACGGCGCCGGCAAATCCACCCTGATGAAAATCCTGGCCGGTATTTACATCCAGGACGCGGGAGATGTAGTCTTTAAAGGCAGCATCATACCGAAAAACGCAACCCCCCTGGAGATGCATCACCTGGGCCTATCCATGATACACCAGGAACTGAACCTGCTCAACGAACTCACCATTGCACAGAACATTTTTCTCCGCCGCGAACCCCGGACCCCCGCGGGTTTCATCAATTTCAATAAAATGAATGAAGATGCCGCGGCTCTTCTCGCCAAGCTCGGGGAAAAGATCGATCCAAGGCGCAAGGTGCGGGAATTGAAAATCGCGCAGAAACAGATGGTTGAAATTGCCAAGGCGATTTCTTTCAACGTGGAACTCCTGGTAATGGATGAGCCCACCTCCGTGCTGACCGGCAAGGAAACCACGATACTCTTCGACCTGATTGGCAATCTGGCCAGTCAGGATATAGCGGTGGTCTATATTTCCCACCGTCTGAAGGAAATTTCGGACGTCTGCCAGAAAGTGACAGTCCTGCGCGACGGGTATTTTGTGGCCACCAAAAACGTCAATGAAGTCACGGTCAAGGACATTGCCACCCTGATGGTGGGCCGTGAAATAACGGAATCTGCGGTGACGGATTTTACCGGAGACCCGGACGCGGTTATGCTGGAGGTTAAAAATGTTACCGACCATATGCTCCAGGATGTCGGGTTTAAGGTACGCAGGGGCGAAATCCTCGGTTTCAGCGGCCTCGTGGGCGCGGGGCGGACCGAACTCATGGAAGTCATCTTCGGTATACGAAAACCGCGTACGGGGCAGGTCTTCATAAACGGCAAACCCGTGGCTGTCCGGAGCGCGATAGACGCCATAAAGTCGAATCTGGGATTCGTGACCGAAGACCGCAAGGAAACCGGCCTCGTACTCTGCAGGGACATAAACGAAAACACGAACTACGTGTTCTGGCAGAAAAACAAGGGCATGTTCAAAAGCAGGAAAGTCTATACCGCGAACACGAAGAAAATGATAGAAAGGCTCAATATCCGGTGCAACAGCCCGGCTCAAAACGTTAGCAACCTGTCCGGGGGCAACCAGCAGAAGGTGGCCCTGGCCAAGTGGCTCGTTTCCGGCGCGAAAGTGCTGGTGATGGATGAACCGACCCGCGGTGTCGATGTCGGCGCGCGGCAGGAAATTTACCGTATTATCAAGGAACTTGCCGCGGAAGGCGTTGCCATTGTCATCGTATCCTCGGATTTGCCGGAAATACTTACCATTTGCGAGAGGGTCATTGTCATGCACGAGGGAAGAATTACCGGCATGCTTCAGTCTTCTGAACTGACGGAATCCAAAGTGATGTATTATGCAACAAATGTATAGGCAGGGAGAAGAACATGGATGCTGATACAGTAAAACCTGAAAGCCGCTTGCTTAATCTGATAAAAAAAATCTGGCAGAATTACAGCGTTATAGTCGTCTTCGTTGTCATACTCCTTTTGTGCGGCATTGCCGCTCCCAGGTTTCTGCGGCCCGAGAACCTTCTCAACATCCTCCGCAACACATCCACCGTCGGGGCGATTGGCCTCGGGATGACCTTCGTCATCATAGCGGGCGGAATCGACCTTTCGAGCGGTCCCGTGCTTGCAACCTCCGGCGCAGTGCTCATCCTTCTTCAGCGCATGGTGGCACCGGACGGCTCTCCGCTTTTTCCGCTTCCTGTCGCAATTCTTATATGCTGCCTTATAGCTGTGGGGTTCGGTTTTATCAACGGCATCATTATTACCAAGGCCAAGCTCCCGCCTTTTATCGTAACCCTGGCTGTAGGAATTATCGCGAGGTCCGTGGTCATGTATTTCTGCCGTGGAGCCACGATTATCGGCAACAGGATTCCCCAGTTTACGAGGATAGGCAACGGATCCATCTTCAATATACCGGTACCCTTCATTACGGTCATATTTCTGGCCCTGGTGCTTTTCATCGTTCTGACACGGACGAAATTCGGCACCTATGTGTTTGCAGTCGGCGGCAATGAAAACGCAGCCCGATATTCCGGAATAAAAGTGGACAGGATAAAGATATTCACCTATATGCTCGTGGGCCTGTGCACCGGTATTGCCGCTACCATAGAGATGTCCCGCATGGCGGCTGTTGCCGCTACGACTTCCGGCGCTCTCTACGAGTTCGAAGCCATAACCGCGGTTATCGTAGGCGGCACGGCTTTAAGCGGCGGCAAGGGAAGGCTTATAGGAACCATCGTCGGTTTTGTGCTCCTGGGAATAGTAAATAACATGATGATCATGCTCAATATATCGCCCTATCTCTCCGGGGCCGTAAAGGGTGCAGTCATACTCTTTGCGGTGCTCATCCAGAGACGGGAGCGGTAATGAGAAATAACTAATTCTTCAAGGGAGGAAGAAAATGAAAAGAATTGTTCTTATCATGACAATCGCGGTCCTCTTACTGCTGCCCTTCATGGTTTTCGCCGGGGGCGGAAAAGAAGCGGCGCCGGCTGCAGCTGCAGCCAAAAAAATCAAGGTAGCCGTGTCATTGCCCCCCGCTAACAACGCGTGGCAGGCGAAACTTCTCGATTCAGTCCTCGCTGAAACGAAGAAAGACGCGGACAAGTTCGAGTTTACCGTGAAGAACGCAGTAGACGATGCCGACCAGCTCAACATGCTCCAGACGTTCAAAAGCGGCGGGTATGACATGATCATCACCCTGCCCGGCAACGGCACCCTCATGACGCCGATCTGCGAGGAAATCTTCGCTGCCGGCATCAAATCCATGATTCTTGACCGCGCCATCGAAAGCGACAAGTACAACTGGTTCCTCGCCGGCGACAATTACCAGTGCGGTGTTAATGCTGCCAAATACCTGGGCGACCGCCTGAGCGGAAAAGGCGATATCGCCATCCTCAGGAGCTATGTGGGTATTCCCATCGACCTCCAGAGGTACAACGGCTTCATGGACACCCTCAAGAAGAACTACCCGGGCATCAAGGTCCTGGCCGAAGGCGACGGTGAGTTCAATCAGCAGGCTGGCCTCAAGGCCATGTCCAACATTCTGCCGGCCTATCCGAAAATCGACGCAATTTACACCCAGGACGATGAGGCCGCAGTCGGCGCCATTACCGCCATCGAAAGCGCAAAGCGCACGGACATCAAGTTCATCACCGGTTACGGCGGGTCAGTGACCGCGTACAAGTATCTCCAGGAAAAACACCCGCTCTTCGGCGCGTCCATGTCCTACTTCCCCACAATGGGCGCGGATGCCATCATTCTCGCCAAGAAACTTCTTCAGGGCGGGACTTCTCCGAAAGACGTTATCCTGCCGACCTTCGTGGTCACTTCCGCAAATGTCGCCCAGTACCTGAGCAACGCCTACTAAAATCACGCGGCATTGGAATGGACGGGAGCGGGTTAAAAGCCCCTCCCGTTTTTTTTAAGCTTTCCCTGTTGACGCTCCCGAACATGGTGCGCAGATTTTCCGGCTCGGTACTGCCGATGCGCGCCCCAGTGCCGGGCATGAACGCTTAATCCCTGCTCCTATTGCCCGCAAACTGGATTTGACACCGCCCACATCGAGGAATATACTGTTATAAGGTCTCGTAAGGAGGTTTTATGAAAACACCGCTTCGAAAAGCGTTACAGGTATTAAATATTCTGGGTTTCCTCGGCACCATTGCTGTGAACGCCCTTGCCAACATACTGCCTATCGCAGGCAACAACACAGGTGAGCTTTCAGATTCCTACCCCAACCTTTTCGTGCCCGCCGGGCTTACCTTCTCCATCTGGGGGCTTATTTACCTGCTTTTGGGGATTTTTGCAGTTTACCAGGCCGTCGGGCTGTTCAAAAAGGACCAGACCATCTCCGGCGACAGCCAGTATCCTTCGTTTCTCGACCGGATTTCCTGGTTCTTCCTGCTCTCCTGCGCCGCGAATATCGGCTGGATTTTCGCCTGGCACCACAAAATGGTAGGCCTTTCCCTGATACTCATGCTGGTTATTCTCGCGAGTCTGCTGATAATGTACCTGCGTCTCGGGGTGAGGTACGGCCGCACCGCCGGCAGGAATGCAGAAACTGAGGCAGCCTCCGGTGACGCCCGGCAGAAAACCCTGAAGATGAGGGAAAAGGTATTTATCCACCTGCCCATGAGCATTTACCTGGGCTGGATTACGGTAGCAACCATCGCCAATATAACGGCGCTCCTGGTTAACCTGGGCTGGAACGGATTCGGCCTTTCCGAGAGTTTCTGGACAGTGCTGGTCATGGGGGCAGGGCTGGTGATAGGTCTTCTGGTTGTGTTCAGCCGGAGGGACCCGGCCTATTCCGCCGTCATCGTCTGGGCGTATGCCGGGATTCTGCTTAAACGGCTTACCG
>SPDA01000388.1 GCA_004525155.1 Spirochaetales bacterium | reverse complement strand
CAATCTCCTGTTGAAGCTGGACCACATCCCTTACGATAAACCTGTACTCATTGGCCTTTTCCTGAAGGGCATCGTATTCCTCGCGGAGCCGCCGTAATTCACGGATGGAGGTAACGGTATTGCGGAAAAAACTTCCGACCTCGTGAATCCCTATCTGGAAAAAGGAAAAAACTGACTGTCCCGCCTGCTTCGGCTTGAAGTTGATACTTCTCGTACTGAGTCCGAGCGTCAGTAGGGATACCATAATCAGCCCGAGGAATACGGTACCGGTTTTGTGTTTTGTGAAAAATCCTCTCAGCCGGAGCATGAATCTTCCCGATTACATCGGTCAGTCAAGGTTGCCATAGAGCGAATCCGAGGGCACGATCCCCCGTTTTGTCTGTTCGAAATATTGACCTGCTCCTATGGCTACGCACAGCATGGGATTTTCCGCGAGAATAACAGGAACCCCGGTTTCTTTTGAAATAAGCTTGGGAAAACCCTTAAGAAGGGAACCGCCGCCCGTCATTACGATGCCTCTTTCCACGATGTCCGCCGCAAGTTCCGGGGGAGTCTGACCAAGTGTCCGCTTAATTTCCTCATTGACCGCGTTAATTGGTTCCTGAAGCGCTTCCCTTACTTCTACCGAATCGATTTCGAGCCTTCTGGGCAGCCCTGTTATGGCATCGGTACCTTTTATTTCCATTTTTTCGATTGTCTTTTCCGGATAGGCGTTGCCTATGGTAATCTTAAGATTTTCCGCAGTCTGTTCACCGATGATGAGATTGTGTACATTTCTTACGTGTTTGATGATGGCTTCATCGAATTCGTCGCCGCCGAGCCGGATGGCATTGGTAACGACCATTCCTCCCAGGGAAATAACCGATATTTCCGTCGTTCCGCCGCCGATATCAATTATCATGTGGCCGGCGGGTTCGTTTATGGGAATTTTGGCGCCTATAGCCGCAGCCAGGGATTCGGCGATTACCCGCACCTCCCGCGCTCCGGCTTTGTACGCGCTTTCTTCAACCGCCCTGCGTTCAACTTCCGTAATACAGGTGGGAACACCGATAACCATTCTGGGTTTTACAAACCAGCGCCTCGGCAGCACCTTGTTTATGAAATAGCGGATCATTTTTTCCGTTGTTTCCAAATCCGCAATGACCCCGTCGCGTAAAGGCCTTATGGCGATTATATCTCCCGGAGTTTTCCAAAGCATTCTTTTTGCCTCAACACCGACAGCCACGACTTTTCTCGTGCCCCGCTCAATAGCCACTACGGATGGCTCGCTGATAACAATTCCCTTCCCTTTTACATAGATGAGAGTGTTACAGGTGCCGAGGTCGATACCTATGTCTGAAGAAAACGCATCTGCGAGTCTACCCATTCAATCCTCCAAAGTTATTTATAATAATTGAGCCTGGCGCCGTAATGAGAGGGATCTATCTGCAAAGTTTTTCTCCATTCTGCCCTGGCTTTAATAGTGTCGTTCATTGTCTGATATATTTCGCCCAGTAAATAATGTGCGTCCGCCGAATCCTGATTTTTTTCCAGGATTTTGTTGTATTGATCCTCGGCTTTAAGTAATTCTTTTTTTTCAAAATAAATTTTGCCAAGCAGAAAACGGCTTTTCTCCTCGATGGCCGTGTCTTTTGTGCGGTTTATTGTCCGAAGCAGGTATTCTTCCGCATCGTTATACCTGCTTAACTTGTAATAATTCTGCCCGATGGTGAGAAGCAGAAGGTCAGACGGGTTGCTGTCCGCAGCCTTGAGAAAATATTCAAGACTCTTGTCCGGCATTTCCATTTCCGAATAGGCCAGAGCAAGGTATTCGTAGGAGTCCTCCCCTCTGTAATTTTCGGCGATGGAAGCCTCAAGGAAACGTACGGCCTCGTCTTTGTAATATTTCCCCTTGTGATAATAGGTTTTTCCTAGAATATACTTAATTTCTCCGGAAAAAGGTCTGGAAGCGACGAGTTCCGCCTTCCGCAGCAGAACAACCGCGCGGTCAAAATAATGAAACCTGTCTTCAAGCGAATACTGTGCTATACCTTCGTAGAAATGCGCAAATCCGTTCACGGCCAGAATATAGGCATCCATCGGCTTATTTTTTAAATAGGCATCACAACTGGTGATAATTTCCGCGTATTTCTGACTTTTCCAATATTCGCTTATGAGAGTCAGGGGATCCGATTCCTGTACCGTCTTCCTGAATCTTGTACCGCGAAAAAGAAAAAACGCGGCAACGCCTGCTGCCAGGATAAAAAGAACAAGCAGGATTATCTTGCCTTTACCCGATTTCTTTGCAAATTTCCGGTACGTCGATCGGTATCTATTTTCTGGTATAACCATATCAATATAAAAAAATAAGAGGCAGGTCGGTAAGCCGGGTTCTGTCGCGTGTCACCATCTATCTTGCCGGACTGTTACCAGTCCGATCCTGCAGCCTACCCGCAGATTGAAAGGACGAGCAGTCCTCTGCATGCTTGGCTTTGCTTAGGATGAGGTTTACCCTGCCGTTACCGTTGCCGTCAACGCGGTGAGCTCTTACCTCGCCTTTTCACCCTTACCCGGGAGCCGGAATTCCGGAAGCCCGGGCGGTATATTTTCTGTGGCACTATCTGTCCTCAGCCTCGGCTGCCCGAAGTTAAGGCCCGGGGGTTACCCGGCATCCTGCTTTATTAAGCCCGGACTTTCCTCTGTTGTATCTAAACAGCGGTGACATGACCTGCCTGCTGCATTTTCCTTATAGTATGGTTCTATCACTTTTTATGGGGTTCTGTAAAGAGTGTATTCCGCTAAAGGCTGCCTGAAACGGAAATGATTACCGGGTTTTTCTGCGTATAAAATCAGGTATCCTGATCGAGATCGTATTCGACCATGTCGGAGAGACTTCCCGCGTCTTCTTCCATGAAAAAGTATGAATCTTCCACGGTTTCGTCAAAGAATAAAATCCTGCTGCAGTAGGGACAGAAGAGAATATTTTCGCCCCTGCGGATTTCGTTGACGAACTGGGATGGAAGTACCATATGGCAGCCGGTGCAGACTGAACCGCGTGCGGGTACTATACCTAGACCGGCTTTGCTCTTGATTATTCTTTCGAACTTGAAAAGGATTTCCTCATCGAGGCCGGGAATAATCTTTCCCTCCTGGTGGGTAAGAGTCTTTAAATGATCTTCCTTTTCCTTGCTTTCATCCTTTATTTTCTTCTGCTCCGCCTTGAGCTCCTCTTCCTGCTGCTTAATCATGAGCTCTTCCCTCTCCAGGCGGTGAGCGAGTTCTTCCGCTTCCTTCTCTTCCTTGAGTATCTCTTTGCGGTACTGCTGTTCTTTTTCTATCGCGTCCTTTATTTCCTTGTCCAGCGCTTCGTATTCGCGCTGGGTCTTGATCATGTCCATCTGCTTTTCGTAGTTTTCACGCTGATGTTCGGCATCCGTGAGTCTGTCGCGAAGAACCTTGACATTGGTCCTGGTT
>SPDA01000138.1 GCA_004525155.1 Spirochaetales bacterium | reverse complement strand
GTGTCGTATCCCTGGGAACTTTCGCAAACATATCGGAGATCGACACTATCATCACCGACAGGAGCGCCCCCAGGGACATGATAAACTGCCTCAAAAAACACGATATTGAGGTCATCCTCGCCTGAGGCGGGCGGGATAGACAGATCCGGCCTAAACAGCCCCGATTTTTTTCTGCAGCTCCGCTACCGCGTCGAACACGCCTTTATCCTGGAAACCTTCGTACATTTTACAGTAAATGCCGTACAGATCATCGTACACGCTCACATTCGCAGGGACTGGTTCGTACACCTTGTCGGCTTTTACCATGCTCAAGGCAGCGTCCTTGACGCTTTTATACATGCCGATGCCTACACCCGCCGCAATGCCCGCACCCAGTACCGCGGCATCAGTCATGACCAGGGTGCTGACAGGCCTGTTATACATGTCCGCCTGCATCTGGTTCCACAAGGGCGATTTCGTCGGCCCGCCGAGGATGCGGATGTTGTCCACCTGGATACCGGCGCCGAGCAGGGTCTTCACCATGTCCTTCACTTCGAGCGTAATACCTTCCATGAATGCCCTGGCCAGGCAGTTCCTGTCGTGGGCGAAGGTGAGACCGGTTATGGTGCCCCGGGCGCTGGAATTCCACCTCGGCGTGGTGGCGCTGGCAAAATAGGGCAGCATGACAAGCCCCCTCGACCCTGCCGGCACCTTGGCCGCCATCTCGTTGAGCAGTTCGTAGGCATCCCTTCCGGAGGCTTTAGCGGCTTCTTTTTCCAGAACCGCGATTTCATCCCGGAACCAGCGGAACACGCTGGCCGCGCCGGCCTGCAGGCCTTCGAGCTGCCATTTCCCGTAGATGGCGTGGTTGGTTATCATGGTCATTCCCGCGGGATCCAGGAAAGGTTCATCCAGAAAAACCGCGGCCAGACCGCCGGTACCGAGAGATATGGACATGCATCCCTTATCTACAACGCCCGCGCCCAGGGCGGCGCTGTTCTGGTCTCCGGCGCCCACACAAAGAGGTGTTCCGGCCGTAAGACCAGTCAGTTCGGCGGCCTTCGCCGAAAGGCTGCCTGCGGAAGTGCCGGTAGCCACGGGCTTCGGCAGCCAGGAACTGTCCAGGCCGCAGATATCGAGCAGTTTTGTGTTCCATTCGAATTTGTAGGGGTCCCAGAGTCCGTAAAACCCGGTGTCGGAGACATCCTCCAGGAATTCGCCTGCTCCCCATTTGATGAGGGCATAGTCGTGGAGCTGGATTATTTTTTTCACCTTTTTCCAGTTTTCCGGCTCGTTGTTCCTGACCCAGATTATTTTGCTGATCATCCAGGTCGTGCCCAGGGGCATGGCGGTTACGGCATAAAAATCCCCGGGGGAAACGGCTTTTTTAATGATTTCCACCTCCGCCGCCGTCCTGTTGTCCTGCCAGGAAATCATGGGCCGTATCAGTCTGCCTGATGCGTCGAGAAACACGGTACAGCAGCGCTGGGCGGAGAACGAAACAGCCTTTACGGCCTGCGGATTCAGGCCCGATTTGGCGAGGGCGTCCCGTGCGGCTTCCATGGATTTCCCGATTATAAAGTCCGCGTCCTGTTCCACCCAGCCGGGCCTGGGAAAATCACAGATGTACTCGTGATAACCGCTGGCCATGACCCTGCCGACGCCGTCGAAAATGGTAGCCTTGGCGCCGGTGGTACCGATATCGACACACATTACATACTGATCTTCCATGATTTTTTTCCTTGCCGCGCTTTAGAGATTGACGACTTTTACGCGTTCTTCGACAATCGTCTCCACAAGAGCAACTATGTTTTCCAGGGGTACGTCCTTCATTATTTCCTGGGAAGGCGCAATGATATGGCCGCCGCCCTTTCCGAGCAGGCGTATCACCTCCGCGGCTTCCTTTCTCACTTCAGCAGGCGTTCCCTTGGGCAGAAGTCTCTGGGTATCTATGCCTCCCCAGAACGTCAGGTCTTTGCCGTATTCTTTTTTGATGAAGGCCAGATTCATGCAGGGCTGAACCGGTTCGATTACATCCAGACCGACTTCGATAAGGTCCGGCAGGAATTCGGTCACGCAGCCGCAGGAATGCATCATCATGTACCATCCGGCGGATTTGTAAACATCGAACAGTTTTTTATAGAAAGGCTTGACTATTTCCCTGAACATCTTGGGAGAGAAGAAAGGCCCCACCTGGGTTCCCAAATCGTCGCCCATGTGGCCGGTGGTAAAATCGAACTTGAGGAAGCGTTTGGCTATCTCAACCTTGTAGTTCGTAATTTTCTCCATGATTTCCATGAACATGTTCGGTTCCGCGGCCATGCTTTCAAACATCGCCGGTATGCTCATCAGCCCGTAGGCGCGTTCGTACAGACCGAAATATCCCGAGGGAAAGACAAAATATTCGTCGCCGTAGGTCTTCTGATCTCTCGCCATCCAGTCGAAATTTCCGGGATGGTCCGGGTCCGGCGCCGTATACTTATGTATACGCTCGGCCATGGTGTCCGCGGTAACCGCCTCCACCAGCCGCGGCGGCATCCATCTTTCCGCGAATTTTCTGTCCAGCTTCTTTTCCAGCGGATTGAAACAGGCGAAAAAACCGTCTTCCCCAATCTGAACCCCCATGCCCCAGCTGTCATACACTACCTTGTTGTCAACATCCACGGTACAGTAGCCTTCTTTTTCCAGCTCACGCATGAGTTCTATATCGTTCCGGAAAAACAGAGGATAATCGGCCTTGGTCAGGCTGATTATCAGGTGGTTTTCAAGATAATCGTCAAGAGTTTTTGTTTTCGGCAGTCCCAGGGCAGCGTGAATTTTTTCGTCCCGGGTTCGGTCGGAGAATGTAATCTGGCTCGGGAGATAATCAAGCTTATCCCTGCGAATGGTCCTCAATACTCTCTCTTTTTTTGTCATGGTAATACCTTCCTTACAATTTACGGGAAATGATTCTTGGAATAACCTTCAAATTAAACCATGGTAGATTTTATTTGTCAAGTTTTTTCTTTTATTTTCTTTTTCTTTCTTTATATATTGCATTGAATAAATTCTAAAACGACCCCGAGTTGACAATATTTTTGATATTTGCACTTTTGATAAATGAGTGACATATGCTATGAACTATATTTATTTTCACTATTGACACTTTCCAATGCGGCGGCTATACTTGAAGGCAGGTTGGTTAGTTGGTGAAGCATGGAATGGACATAACCAGGCGGGATTTTCTCATTACCCTGGCCAGACATTACTATGAAGAGGATCTCTCTCAGCAGGAAATCGCGGACCGGTACAGCATTTCCCGGTCCAATGTATCCAAAATGCTTAAGGCCTGCAAAGAAGAAAAAATAGTGGAAATCCGCATCCAGGCCCCCTCATCCCAGGCCCTGCAGTTTAAAGCCAGATTAGAAGAAACCTTCAACATCGACCATGCGATAATAGCCCCTTCCGCCGGCGACACTGAAGCCACGAAGACCGAGGCAGCCAGGGCGGGGGCCGCATACTTGTGCAGCCTGCTTGAGGATTCCATGAAAATCGGCATAAGCTGGGGCACCACCCTCTACCGGCTGGTGCAGGAAGTGACACCTCCCGATGTAAAAAACATCGAGGTTATCCAGCTTCACGGCGGCTTCGGGGCAAAGAATCCGGAGATTGACGGACACGAGCTCGCGGGCATGCTTGCCAGAAAACTTAAGGGTTCCTACCGCGTCATGCAGGCCCCGGCAATTGTACAGAACCATGAACTGCGCGACCTGCTCCTCAAGGAACCGAACATCGCTGAAACCATTGCCCTTGCCGGCTCTGTCCATATTGCCCTCATGGGAATCGGTTCCAACCTGCCGGAGATAAGCTCCATGGTAAGGGCCGGCTACCTGACAGAGGCCGAATCCGCGGAGCTCCTGGAAAAGGGCGCCGTGGGTGTTATGTGCGGGCTTCATTTCGACAAAAAGGGGAAGCTGCTTTCCAGCCCCATAAACGACAGGCACATAGGCCTTCCCCCGGAAGCCTTGCTGGCCATTCCGAAACGTTTCGGCGTGGCGGTGGGGTCAAAAAAAATTCAACCCATTCTGGCCGCCCTTACCGGCGGTCTTATCAACATACTGGTTACTGACGAACAAACCGCCATGGGTATTTTATACCACCATGAGACGGACAACTGAACACTGTACGGAGGAAATATGACAGTTACCAAAGAAAAAATGAAGGAACTTTTCTATAAAATGCTGCAGACCAGGCACTTCGAAGAAAAGGCGGCCCGGCTTTTCACCGAGGGCAAGGTCCACGGTACGGCGCATTTCTGCATAGGTGAGGAAGCAACCGGAATCGGCGTATGCAGCGCACTTGAAAAGGAAGACTATGTCGCCCAGACCCACAGAGGCCACAACCAGGCCATAGGCAAAGGCATGGACATAAACCGGATGATGGCCGAGTTCCTCGGCAAAGCCACTGGATACTGCAAGGGTAAGGGCGGCTGCATGCATATAGCGGATTCTTCCGTGGGAAGCCTCGGCGCCAACGGCATCGTAGGCGGCGGCATACCTATCGCTGTCGGGGCTGCGCTCAAGCAGAAGATGAGGAAGGAAAAAAACATTACCGTAGGTTTTTTCGGGGACGGAGCAACCAACGAGGGCAGTTTTCACGAAAGCCTTAACCTCGCCTCCGTCTGGAAGCTGCCGGTACTATTCGTCTGCACGAATAACACCTACGGCATGTCGACCCACATAAGCAGATCGATGAACATCACGGATATATCGATACGGGCCAAGAGTTACGGTATAAAGGGCCTGGCCCTGGACGGCAACGACGTGCTGCTCATATACAACGAAACCCTCAACGCAAAGGAACATATTCTGAAAAACGGTCCCATGTTCATGGTTCTCAATACCTACCGCATCATGGGCCATTCGAAAAGTGACGCCAATGTGTACAGAACCAGGGATGAAATAGAAGCCTGGAAGGAAAAGTGTCCCATCAGGCGGTTTAGGACCTATCTCCTGGGACAGGGCACATTTACGGAAAAGGAACTTGATGAAATGGACCGCCAGGCAGCTCTGGACATCGAAAAGGCCTATCAATTCGCAGAGGAAAGTCCTGAACCATCACTGGCATCCGCGCTCGAAGACGTATACGCATAAGGAAAAACCATGAGAGAAATTACCTACGCACAGGCAATAAAAGAAGCGATGAGTGAGGAAATGCGCCGGGATCCCGACATATTCATGCTCGGAGAAGACATCGGCATTTACGGCGGCGCCTTCGGCGTATCCCGGGGCATGCTGGAGGAATTCGGCGAAGAGCGGATCCGCGACACTCCCATATCCGAAGCCGCCATAACGGGCTGCGCAGCGGGCGCTGCGGTAGCAGGCATGCGTCCGATTCTCGAAATACAGTTCAGCGATTTTACCACCATCGCAATGGATCAGCTGGTAAACCAGGCCGCGAAAATCCGCTACCAGTTCGGCGGGCAGACAAGGGTACCCATGGTCCTGCGGACACCTGGCGGCTCCGGCACCGGTGCCGCTGAACAGCACTCCCAGAGTCTGGAAGCCTGGTTCTGCCATGTGCCCGGCCTCAAGGTTGTCATACCTTCCACGCCCTACGACGCCAAGGGCCTGCTGAAATCCGCCATCCGCGACGACAATCCAGTCGTCTTCATCGAGCAGAAACTTCTCTACCGCACCACAGGCCCTGTGCCGGACGAAGGAGATCCCTATACGATTCCCTTAGGGACCGCAGACATAAAAAGACAGGGAAAGGACATCACCATCATAACCTGGGGCCGCATGGCTCCGCGCTGCCTGAAGGTCGCCGAAAAAGTTGCCGGGGAGGGTCTGGCGGACTGCGAGGTAATCGATATACGCAGCCTCGTTCCCCTGGACAGGGAAACGATTACCAGCTCCGTAAAAAAAACCGGCCGGGCCCTCATCGTACACGAAGCCTGCCAGACCGGCGGGTACGGCGGGGAAATCGCCGCAATCATCGGTGACAGCGAAGCCTTCTTTTACCTTGATGCACCGATCAAGAGGGTCGGAGGATTCGATGTACCCATACCC
>SPDA01000487.1 GCA_004525155.1 Spirochaetales bacterium | reverse complement strand
AGATGATGTTGCTTTTATCAAAAATGGCTGTTTGCGGTGAGTTCAGGTATTTAGGAAGCGAGTCGTCCAATGCGCGCCCTCCGAAACCAACGACCCTGCCTTTGATGTCCCGTATCGGAAACATCAGCCTGTTTCTAAACCTGTCGTAATAGCCGCCTTTGTCGCGCAGTACAATCAGCCCCACCGCCAGTATCTCGTCCTCTCTATAGTCTTTTTTAACTAAATAGCCGCTCAAATCGTCCCACCGGTCCAAAGAGAAACCGAGCTGGAAATTATCAATGGTCTTGGGTGTAAGCCCTCTTTTCTTTGCATATTGTCTGGCGGCTTCGCCATTATCGGAATTCAGCAACTGGTAATGGAAATATTCGGCAGCCACCTCGTTTATTTTGAATAGCCGATCATGCCGTTCATGCTCTTCTTTGACGTTTTGCTGTGACTGATGGGTCAGTATAACCCCTGCTTTTTCGGCGAGCAGGTGTAAAGCTTGGCTGAAATCCAGCCCTTCTTTTTTCATGACAAAAGAAAATACGTCACCGCCTGTGCCGCAGGCCCCAAAACAATGCCAGCTTTGTTTTTCAGGAAAGACAAAAAAGGAAGCAGTTTTTTCGGAATGGAATGGGCAGGCGGCTTTGAAATTCCGCCCTGACTTCTGAAGCTTTACATATTGTGACACGATATCAACAATATCGAGCTTCTGTTTTACATCATCTGCTGTATTCATTATCTTTTATAACGCCGGTATATTTACCATATTGGTGATTCGCTGAATTTTCTAGCAGTAAGTATAGCGTACTGATCTGACATTCCGGAAACATAGTCGGCTACACTTCGTTCAATCGTCTCGTTTGGAAGGTTGTATTCTGGAGGCAGCTGATCGGGATTCCTAACAAAATAATCATATAAAAAGATCAGCAACTGGCGCGCCTTAGCCCCTTCCTCTTTCTCGCGATTGGCGTAATATACATTTGAAAAAAGAAATTCCCTTAGTTCGTTGGCAGCAAGACGGATGGCTTTGCTCATTCCGATAGCCGGTACCCCCTTTTCCATGGTCAATTTATCTGCGGAAAATTGTACGATATCCGTGACAAGAGTGTTGATCCGGCTGGAATTTGTCTTCCCTAAAACACCTGCTGTCGAATCAGGCAGGTTTGCTGGAGAGATCATACCCGCTCTCATGGCGTCCTCAACATCATGGTTAATATAAGCTACCATATCAGCCATCTTAACAACCTGCCCTTCAACGGTAGAGACAGTGTCCCAACCACATTCGAGTATCTCAAGGTCGCCTTTAGAGTGGTTTAGTATCCCATCACGGACTTCCCAGGTTAAATTAAGGCCTTTTCCTTTATTTTCTATACATTCTACTACACGTAGGCTTTGTTCATAGTGCCGGAAACCGCCGGGCAATAGCTCATTCAAAACAGCTTCTCCCATGTGCCCGAATGGAGTATGCCCCAGGTCGTGTCCCAAAGCTATAGCTTCGGTTAAATCTTCATTCAGGTTTAGGGCACGTGAAATAGTGCGTGCAATCTGCGAAACTTCCAGAGTATGTGTTAGCCGTGTAACATAATGGTCTCCGAGCGGCGTAATAAATACCTGTGTTTTGTGCTTTAACCGTCGGAAAGCGTTGCAGAAAATAATGCGGTCACGGTCTCTCTGAAAAGCTGTTCTAAGAGGACAGGGTTCCTCCGGTATTTTTCTTCCCCTGCTGATTGCACTATGCGCCGCAAAGGGTGATAACCGCTCTTCACCCTGCTCCAGCCGCTGCCGAACATTCAAGTCAGCCATATGAAAAATATATGATCAGAGTAATATTACAAAATTAGTGCGATGAAGCCAATTTTTCTTCGGCGGAGGCGATGATTTGCCTGGTTTCATCGATCATATCGGGCGTAACTGATATTGACGTTATCCCCCATCTTACCAGTTTTTCGGTAATTTCAGGATATACTGAAGGCGCCTGCCCGCAAATGGAACAAGTAATACCTTTACTTATTGCTGTAGTGACGGCTTTCTCAATGGCAATCATTACAGCTTCATTTCTTTCGTCAAACTGTGTTGCGAGCTTGGAATTGTCCCTGTCGATGCCTAGGATCAATTGGGTGAGGTCATTGGTGCCGATTGAGATGCCGTCTATGCCGGCATCAATGAATTTATCAATTAACATTATATTAGATGGGACCTCTACCATCATCCATAATTTGAATTTGGGGAACTGGTACAACCCTTCGGTTACCAGTATATTTTTTATCTGTTCAATATCAGAAACAAAACGTACGAAAGGTATCATAACATAAAGATTATCATACGCCTGGAGGACCTTTTTAATGGCATCCAACTCCATTCTAAAAACCTCTATTTCCCGGGTGTAGCGTGAACAACCCCTGTATCCAATCATAGGATTTTCTTCTACCTCTTCGTACTTATACCCTCCAGGCAAGTTCCTGTACTCATTTGTTTTGAAGTCAGTAGTACGGTAGACGACTGGCCTGGGGTAGAAGGATTTCGTGAAAGTGGTCAGGTTCCTGGTAAGTATTTCCACAAACTGGTTTGCTTTTCCTTCATGCAGCATATAGCGTGGGTGACCGGGCATCTGTGCCATTATGAATTCTGCCCTTAGTAAGCCGACCCCATCCACATCACGGGCAGCTATTTTCTCTGCCATCTCAGGTTCGGCAAGATTTACATAAAGTCGTGTTTTGGTTTTAATTCGCTTGCCTGGGGCAGTTGCGGTTTTGGTTTTCTTTGTGGCAATTGCTACCTTACCTTCATATATTTTGCCCGTAGCCCCATCTACGGTGACCTCATCTCCGTCTCTCAGGAGCTTGGTAGCGGACTCTGTCCCGACAACGCAGGGT
>SPDA01000235.1 GCA_004525155.1 Spirochaetales bacterium | reverse complement strand
TTACAATCGGCATCCTCATTATAAGCAGGGAGACAAAAGAACTTGACCAATTAAAAGTTTCCTTCAACCTCACCTTAAAGGAAACGGAAGTTGTCCGGCATATAGCCGAGGGATATTCAAACAGGGAAATGGCTGAAGCCCTGCACATAAGCGAAAAGACAATAAAAACCCACATAACGAATATTTTCAAAATATTGAAGGTAAAGAACAAGATTCAGCTGCTCGATATCTGCAAAGATTATACGCTATTAGCACAAAATCAGTCAGAAAAGTAAAAAAAACACCTTTCTAATACTTTCGGACGATGTTTTATCCGCAGCTATAACCTATACTTACGTAAGTTCAGGCGAAGGATGGAGGAGTACAATGAAGAAACTGTTCTCATTTTTTATCCTGCTGATCACATTTTCACATGTCACATACAGCCAGCAGAACAATATCTTTTCCATCAATACGGTTCCCTACGGTTCGATCCCTTTGGGTTCCAGCGCGGAAGTGTTCAACCTGGGGGCGGGCATCGAAGCATCCGCCTTTTTCATTCCTTCAGCGTTGCGTTTTGTAGGCCCTCAGATAGGGGCCAATTTCAGCATGTTACCCCTGGAATCGGCGGACGCGATCTGGACCATCGCGGGATTCGCGGGACCCCTGGTACGTATTCCCCTGGGGGACAGGTTTGCCCTTTTAGGCCATGGAGGATTCGGGTACTATTACTGGAACAGCGCGGGCTGGGACGCGGGCGGGACAAACGGCGGCGGACTCATGATAAGCGCCGGGGCCAAGGGAACATTCCGCATAGCCGGCCCCTTTACCTTAGGTGTAGGGGTAGCCTACGACTACTATGCCAACCTCTACAACGGCCTCAGGTTCGAACTGGTTGCCCGTTTCATCTTTTCCAGCGCGGTGCAGCCAAAGCCGGCGGTAAAGAAGTCTGCGGCTGAGGTAAAACCTGAACCTCTTAACGAAACCGGCAAGGGTGTCGAGATTCGGGATGTAAAGCTTTTTCCGCTTTTCCCCGTTCTCTATAAGTACTACGACAACAACCCGGTGGGAACCATCCGGGTCAAAAACTTCGGAACCGTTCCGGCAGAAAACATTAAAATAAATTTTTTCGTGGAACGGTACATGGACAATCCCATGGACAGCGGCGAATCCTTCAGCCTCGGACCGGGTGAAGAAAAAGCGGTGGAGCTATTCGGTCTGTTTACCGAAGACGTGATGGAAATAACCGAAGGCACCAAGGCCTCAGCCAGGGTCACGCTGTCCTGCGATCAGTCCGCTGAAGCATTTACCGCTGATTACAATCCGGTCATCGAATTCCACAACAGGAACGCGCTTTCCTGGGACGATGACAGGAAAATAGCTTCCTTTATTACGGCCAAGGATCCGGAGATACTGGGATTTGCCAAGAACGTGATGACCTGGATGCAGGATATCAAATACACGGCAATCGATGAAAATCTGCAGAAAGGCATGGCAATCTATGAGGCGGTGCGTTCCTACGGCATACGCTATCAAATAGACCCAGCCACTCCCTTTTCGGAATTATCGGAACAGAGGGAAGCTGTCGATTTTCTCCAGTTCCCCCGCCAGACCCTGGAGTATTCCAACGGCGACTGCGACGATCTTTCGGCTCTCTATACGGCCTTGATGGAGGCGGCGGGCGTGGAGAGCGCGGTAATCACCATACCCGGCCACATATTCGCGGCCTTTGCTCTCAAGTCCTCGCCGGAGGAAGCGCGCCGTGTTTTCAGCAAGCCAGACAACCTGGCATTCATTAACGAGAAGGCCTGGGTGCCGGTGGAAATTACCATGTTCCAGGAACCTTTCGAGAAAGCCTGGTCTGCCGGTGCAAAAGAATGGCGGGAAAACCGCAGCCGGGAGCAGGCGGAGCTTTACCCAACCCGGGATTCTTGGAAGATCTACCAGGCCGTGGGGTATCTCGGGGGCGGGGCAGGCGCCGGACTGCCTGATAGGGAAAAAACAACCAAGGCTTTTACACAGAGCCTGGAACGTCACGTTGAACAGGAAATCTTTTTACAAGTCGCGGAGATTCAAGCCCTTATGCAGCAAGGAAAGGACGATTACAAATATAAAAACAAGCTTGCCGTTCTTTACGCGAATTACGGGTTGTACGACCGAGCCTTGGAGGGCTTTAAGCAGATCGTGGCCCAGCGGGAATATGTGCCGGCCCTTATCAATATCGGAAACATCCACTTTTTAAGGAAGGAGTTCGATTCCGCCATCGCCTTCTACGACCGCGTGCTTTCTACCGACGCGAAAAACAAGGCCGCCCTGCTAGGCTCGGCGCGCTGCAATCACGAGCTGGAAAATTACGGCCTGGTGAGCAGGATCTACGGGCAGCTAAAGAGTATCGACCCCAATCTGGCCATGCGCTTTGCGTACCTGGATCTGCGGGGTGAAGAGGGAACCCGCGCTGCGGACGCGGTGGGCTTACGGGAGATCGTGTTATGGGAGGAGGAGTGATGCGTAAAGTAATTTTTGCGGGTATAACAGTTGCTGTTGTATTCCTGCTTATGACATGTTCCATTGATTCGGCTTTTATTGATTCTCTTAGGAGCAAGATAAACGCGGATTTGGGAATTGTAGATGATGCCACCGGTGAAATTTCTGATGCGGTAGCCGTTACCGGGGTTAGCCTGAATAAAAATGCGGCCGAATTGTTTGCTTATAACACGGAACAGCTTACCGCAACTATAACCCCCGCCGAAGCAACTAATCAGAATTTGATCTGGTCAACCAGCGACGCAGCCAAAGCAACGGTGAGTGAATCCGGATTGGTACGAGCAGTCGGCGGAGGAAGCGCTGCCATAACCGTAACAACTGCCGACGGCGGTTTCACGGACACCTGTACGGTTACAATAACCGGTGCCGGTGACAACCTGCCCTATACTGCAGGCGGTATACCTTTCAAGATGAAATACGTTCCGGGCAGGACCTTCCCGACAGGCACCGATGATCTTGGAGGAGAAGCGACTGTAAGTTCTTTTTGGATGGGAGAGACCGAGGTAACCAATGCCCTGATGGTCGCGGTAATGGATTGGGCGTACAATAACGGAAAGTTCAGCGATACGGTAGCTGATCCTAATGGAATTGATGGGAGTACCGCAAAATACGGCACACAGCAGCTTCTGGACCTTGATGCCTTATATATAAAGATCGCTTACTCCGCTGGCAATTTTTCCTGCGACTCGGGGTATGAGGAATATCCGGTCATTAATGTAACCTGGTACGGCGCTGTAATGTTTTGTAACTGGCTTACGGAAATGGTATATGGGAATGCAAACGAAGCGGCATACCAGTGGGTAGATAATGGTGACGGCTCCGGAACGGCATCTGATGGAATCTGGCAGGATGATGAAACAGATGAAGATCTATCGAAGACGGGATTTCGCCTTCCGTCCAGCAATGAATGGGAGCTTGCGGCTCGGTTTAGAACTGATGCGGTGAATACAGTATCCGGGTACAGCGATCCGTGGTTTACCAAAGGAAATTCCCTAAGCGGGGCGACAACCTTTTATAATGACAGTTCCGCTGGTGCAGGCGAGCCTGGGAAATCTGCCAACGCCGCGGTGGCTGTTTATGGAAAGTACTGGGACGGCGATTCCTGGGAACCAACAGGTGAAACAGCGACTGTGGTAAAAAGCAAAGCAGCGAACTCCTTGGGCATCTATGATATGAGCGGGAATCTATGGGAGTTTGTCTTCACCGAAAACGGCAACTTCCGCATACTGCGGGGTGGAACCGACAGCTCTGCGGATTTCCTGCAGCTGGGTTATGCGAGCTTCCAGTCTCCATTCGGAGAAACTGATAAAATTGGTTTCCGTATTGGGAGGACTGCCGAATGAATGGAACGTTTATTCAGCGTAAAGTTTTGAGTTATTATTTTATTACCTTATGCAAGGTCATACCACAATAATAGCGGCTGCCCATGGTATTTCCCAGTAGGTCTGTGTCAAGATCCTCTCACATTCCCCCGCATGTATTGGGGGGATGGGACAAATTGGGTCAAGTGAAAAAACTTACCGCGATAAACTGTGTTCTAAAAGTATAAAGTAAGCGAACAAACGGGATTGACCGCTGCCGCTTCCCTTAATAAGGGCTGTTATAATCATATCCAGCTAATACCGGAATAGAATGCCCAACTGTCAAGTATGTCCTTATCCCTTTTGGTGGGGAAGATTTCGGTATTTCCTTCTCTGCCGCCTGGCTTTCAGTGACCTACGGAAACGGCGTTTTTGTCGCGGTTGCTTATGGGGGCGACGCAGCGGCGACTTCGCCGTAGAGCAGGGGGGATTGATTTGTAGGTGTGAGGTAACCCGAGGTGAACGTGGGGCGGCAGCAACGGTTTTTACAGGTTTTCTATTTCTTCAATTGAAAGACCCGTCGCCTTCGCAATCAAATCGGTCGGAGTTCATTCGGTTTTAAGAATTTTTGCAGTTTCCCGGGCTTTTTCCAGTTTTCCTTCCTCCCTTGAAACATACAGCTCCGTCGCCCTGTCATGCAGAAACATCGATCTGGCCTGGTAGGCGAAACGGGCCTGTTCGTCGGCAATGAATTGTTTGTATCGTTCATCCGCTTCACGGAAAATTGAATTGCTTTTAAGCAGTACTTCCATAGTTTTATCCTCCTCTCCCTCATGCCGCAGAAAATACAGCCACCGGGCAAGATCGGTATCAGTATACCCTGTCATCTTCGGAATTTCCAGATAGTGCATTACCAGATCCATGGTGAGCACATACTCAGGTCTCTCTTTTTCCCGGAG
>SPDA01000561.1 GCA_004525155.1 Spirochaetales bacterium | reverse complement strand
TACCTGCATGGCATTGATGCCTGCCACCATGTCCGGAATATTGTCCGCGTTCCAGCCGAAAATTTTCACGCCGCCGATGTACTTATCGCGAATCCAGTCGAGGATGGCTTTTGAGGGAACGGTACCTGAGTAGCCGAGCATGAGTACCTGTCCCACGAGTTCCTCATCAGTCATGGATTCCAGAAGTTCACCCGCAAGGACCGCAGGATCTTCATTCTTCCAGAAGAGGGTCTGGCCGTGGATCAAACGCGGGAAAAGCAGGACAAAGGCAAACAGAAGAAAGTAAAACCGTTTAGATATAAGCTTCACCTCTTAAGATATCGATATACTGGGAAGCGCAGTGCGCAGCAATGGCGCCGTCGGAGGCTGCCACCACGAGCTGTCTGAAGGGCGTCGCGCGTACATCGCCCACCGCGTAGAGACCCGGCACCGATGTTTCCATGCGGTCATTGGTGACAAGATAACCGCCTTCATCCTTTACCGCATCCAGGGCAAGGGCAGCCTGGGGTATTGAGCCGACGAAAATGAAAACCGCGTCCATGGGAACCTCTGTCCGCTCGCTGGTGTCCGCCTTCTCGAGTACCACAGATTCGACTTTTCCGGTTCCCTTTATTTCGATTACCTTTGTGCTGAAGCGGATTTCGATGTTCTTGTTGCGCTCCACCCGTTCTGCAAGGGCTTTCTGCGCCCTCAACCGGTCCCTCCTGTGGACCATGGTCAGCTTGTCGGTAAGTTTCGAAAGAAACATGGCTTCGTCGCAGGCTGCATCGCCCCCGCCGGCGACAAGTATGCGCCTGTTTTTAAAAAAGGGACCGTCGCAGGTGGCACAGTAGGACACGCCTCTGCCGGCCAATTCCTTTTCACCGGGAATTTCCAGGTGTCTGTGTTTGGCGCCTGTGGCAAGGATAACGGTATAGGTTGTGTAATTGCCTTCCGGTGTTTCCACCGTAAAGACGTTGTTTGTCCTGGATATGCCCGTTACGGTCGACAGTTTTATTTCCGTCCCGAAACGGATGGTCTGTTTCTCCATGCGTTCCACAAACTGAAAACCTTTAATCGGCTCGGGAAACCCGGGGTAGTTTTCCAGGTCATCGATTATGAGCGCCTGCCCCCCGGTTGCCATCTCCTCGATTAAAAGAACTTTTAGGTTTGCCCTGGCTCCGTATTGGGCGGCTGTCAAACCTGCGGCGCCGCCGCCGATGATAACCAGATCTCTGTCAGCATTCATTGAAAACTCCCTTGCGATGTAAATTGACAGAATTCATTATAGCAGATCCGGCGTGTTTGTTGGAACATCCTGAGCCTGCACCTCATGAAAAGCCTGTATGTACCCCGCGGCGGACCAGGCCTGATACGCCTTGCCCATGGGCCTTCCTGTTATGCCGTGGGCCCACTCATTGAACTCCCATTCCGCCGTCACTCCCTGCCTGTTGAGCAGGGCAAGCTTGTACAGTTCCCGGAGTGCGAGATCTTTAAGCCCCAGCCTGTTGATGAACCGGACCCAGGCTGCTCCGACAAAGGGCCAGATGCCGCCGTTATGATAATGGTTGGGCAGGTTGAGCAGATTGACGGTGTAATAACTCCGCCAGCCGGGATCGCCGGCGTTGACGGGCGGATAGAGATTCACCACGGGATAGGGATCGTTCACGCCCGCCCCCCACATGAATTTGAAGGCGATTTTGGAACGTTCCATGTCCAGCACGTTGAAAAGAGATGCGAGAATGTTTGCATACACGTCGCATCGCCAGTCGAAGTTGAAGGGAGTTATTTCCGCCAGGAGGTAGGAAGTATCTCCCAAGGTAAACTGTTTTTCAGCGAAATTATGCGACTCGAAATCCGATGTGAGGCTGGGCCAGAAATTACGGGTTATGGATTCCTTTATGGTCTGTGTCCAGCGCAGGTAGTCGGCAGCTTTTTCGTAGTCTCCCATAAGTTCCGCGAGCCTGCCGAAACAGAGGTTCGCGGCGTACCACAGCACTTCGTCATAGAGAATGTTGTAGCTTCTTCCGAAAAGGTCGGTCCAGTCCCCCGCTTCGGGAATTTCCAGGAGCGCATCGTTGTTGCTGTCCAGGGCGCTGATCCTGTCCATGACTTTCTGCAGAATGCCGAACCAGGTGCGCAGCAATCCGTAATCCCTGCTGGTACGGATAAAATAATAAAAGGCGATAACGAGCCAGATCCCGCTGTCTACGGACGAGATGCCCCCCACGCCGGAATAATCCGGCACTTCATCAGTTATCCTTACATTGCTCGGTATGAGCCCCGTAGGGGAAACATGAGAGAGGAGGGTTACAAGGGTATTGCGCTGGCACTGACGTATGTCGTCATCCTTGAGGCTTAAGGAGCCGATTATGGTTATTGCCCCGTCCCTTCCCCATACGGACTTGTAATTCTGGTCTGTCGTGAAAAAAATATTGTCCGACAGGGAACAGGCGGAAAATCCCAGGGGGGTTATGTTCTTTTTCAGGGCTACAATGGCTTTCTCATAGCCGATAAGAATCACTTCCCGTTCTTCCTCCGTAAGCGACCTGGCGGCCTGGTTGCCG
>SPDA01000534.1 GCA_004525155.1 Spirochaetales bacterium | reverse complement strand
GCAGCCGCAACCAGCGCGCTCAGGGAGGAAATATTAAAGCTGCCTGCATCGTCTCCGCCTGTGCCGCAGGTATCGAGAAGCGGTCCCTTCACGGAGAGGCCGAGGCATTTCCGTTTCAGAACCGACGCGCATCCGGCGAGTTCTCCGGCATCAATGCCCTTGGCGTTCAGCGCCGTCAGAAAAGCAGCTGTCTGAACGTCGGTGAAGTTCCCTTCGGTGAGTTCATCCATGAAATCTTCCGACTGGCTTCTCGAAAGATGCTTTCCGGAAATAATCTGGGTCAGGACCGTTTTAAGCTCAAAAGGTTCGCGCCTGTAATTGATAAAATTCTTGAGCACCGTTCTGCCGTATTCAGAGGCATACGATTCTGGATGGAACTGGATGCCTTCCACCTGGAATTCCCTGTGCCTCAAACCCATTATTTCACCATCCGTGCTCGTTGCCGTCACTTCGAGGCAGCCGGGAAAGGACTCCGGGATTACCACCAGGGAATGGTACCTGGTAAAGACGGCCGGCGATGGTATGGCCCGGAAAAGGCCCTGCCCGTCGAGCCGCAGGGGTTCCGCTTTCCCATGGACAATCCGGTTCGCGCCGGAAATTACGCCCCCGAAGGCATAGGCTATGGCCTGGTGGCCGAGACAGATTCCCAGGATGGGAACCCTTCCGGCAAAACGCCGGACGGCTTCGACGCAGATTCCGGCATCCTCCGGCCGCCCTGGTCCCGGAGATAGAATTATCGCCCGGGGATTGAGGTCCTCGATGCCGTCCAGGGAAATCCTGTCGTTGCGTATAACCAGAACCTCTTCGTTTGTTAATTCGCACATGTATTGGAAAATGTTGTAGGTAAAGGAATCGTAATTATCGATAAGGAGATACATGTCAGACCTCCACTCCGACGGCGGAAGCCAGTGCCCGGAGTTTTTCCCCGGTCTCCTCAAATTCGCGTTCCGCGGTCGAATCGAGCACTATGCCTGCTCCTGCCTGCAGTATTATGACATCATTCTTTTTAAGGGCGCTCCGGATGGTTATGCAGGTGTCCATGCTCCCTCCCGGTTCAACGTACCCCACGAGGCCCGCGTAGAACCTGCGGGGATCCTTTTCCAGGGCGTCTATCGTCTCAATCGCCCGAATTTTCGGCGCGCCGGATACGGTCCCGGCGGGGAAGGTGGCACGGATGGCGTCGGCCCCGTTCTTCCCTTCTGCGAGTTCTCCCTCCACTTCGGACACGATATGCATGACATGCGAGTAGTATTCAATGCCCATGTACTCGCGCACCGTGACCGTGCCGGGCCTGGAAATCCTTCCAAGGTCGTTTCTCGCAAGATCAACCAGCATCAGATGTTCTGCCCGTTCCTTCTCGTCGCCTAAAAGTTCGTATTCGAGAAGTTTGTCCTCCTCCGCTGTTTTTCCCCTCCGGCGGGTCCCTGCTATGGGGCGCAGGACGGCTTTTTCCTCCTTGACCTTGACATGTACCTCCGGAGAACTGCCGAAGAGCTGGTAACCGCCGAAATCGATGTAGAAAAGATAGGGGGATGGATTGACTGAACGAAGATGCTTGTAGGCTTCCATGGCGGGCATCTCGGTCTGAATCGAAAGCCGCCTCGACAAAACCCCCTGAAGAAGGTTCCCTTCGATAATTTCACGTTTGACCCGGGAGACACCCTTCATGAATTCCCCCCTGCCCGCATCAGGGTCGAGGATGCGTCCCGGGTAGGTCCTTGTATCCTGAGCCAGGTAATTGAAATCGAGATCGTTTATTCTGTCTTCGACTTCGCGAACCGCGCGCTCCAGGTCTATTTCGTGTTCGCTGTAATTGAGGGCGGCGAGGTAGAGCATGTCCGTGTAATGGTCAAAGATGATGAATACATGCCCGAAGATGAATTCGGCATCGGGCAATTCCAGGGGATCGGCCTTTTCCCTGAACCGGATGGTATCACAGCAAGCCGCGAACTCGTAGGTGAGGTACCCGATGCCGCCGGCCGGCATGGGAAGGTCCTGGTGAAGCGGGGGATGCTGAGAGGCAAAGTAAAGCAGCACATCGAGAATGTCTCTTCTGCCCTTCGAAATATTTTCCTTTCCTCCGTCCCTGTGCAGGAAGATTTCGCTTCCCTCCTGGGTTACTCGAAAGGCTTCCCTTGGCATGAGTATTGAATACCGTTCCCTTCCCTTCTTGAAGGAGGATGATTCGAGAATCACCCTGGCCTTAAGCTTGCGGGCGAGGCCTAAAGGGGTAAACCGTTCACCCCGGATAACCTTTATCAGTCCGTCCTGCCGAACACTCATGACAGCTCCTTGGTGTTTCTATGAATAGAAACACTTGCACAATACCGTTTTTCCGAAATCCTGTCAATGATTTTTCCGGATAATATAAAGGGAAAAACCTTGTATTAAAATCTTGCGGCAGCGTAAGCGATCTGCTACTATGTGAGCCACTTTAAACCGTATGCTGTTTCCAACCTTTGAATTTGCCATTTTTTTTATACTCGTGTTTTTTGTAAGCTGGATGATCAGGAAAAACCGGATCGCCCACCGGCTTTTCCTCATAGCCGCGAGTTTCTTCTTCTACGGTTACTGGAACTGGCGCTTCACCTTTCTCCTTTTTGCCTGCTGTCTCGGGAATTATGTCTTTTCCATGCTTCTGCAGGCAGCGCG
>SPDA01000013.1 GCA_004525155.1 Spirochaetales bacterium | reverse complement strand
GCCGTAAGGATTTGGCGATAATCTCGAGGGCGTCTTCGCTGACGACAAAGGACTTGATTCTTGCCAGGTCGCCCTCGGCCTTGTCAGTCAGGGTGGCGTACAGATAATCCGCAACCACGAGCCCGAGAACGCTGTCACCCAAAAATTCGAGTTTTTCGTTATTATCAATGTCCTGATTTATTTCGTTGGTGTATGAACGATGGCAGAGGGCAAGGTTAAGAAAATCGATCTTTCTGAACCGTATTCCGGCGTGCTTTTCGAAAAGAACAAGCTCTTTACGCCTTTCCGGAGTCATTTCCGGACTGTTTATGTGTGATTGTCGATGCAGCGATGCCACTATGCCTCAGATACGGGAAATGAAGTTTCGCCCTCCGGCCTGGGCAGAACCGCAGTTCTGCCAGCTTGGAGCCGGTACAAGAGCGTCAGAACATCAGCCAAGCTGAGTCTTGATATAATTGACCGCATCCCCTACGGTCTCAAATTCATTGGCTTTTTCATCGGGAATGCTGATACCCATTTCTTCTTCGATAGCGTAAACCAGTTCGTAGGTATCGAGGCTGTCTGCGCCGAGGTCCTGTCTGAATGAAGATTCCATAGTCACTTTATCTTCTTCAATTTCCAGCTTTTCGGCGATTAGTTTTTTCAATTTTTCGAACAAATCATCCATGTTGGTTTCCTCCAAACTTTTAAATTTATGGGCTCTTCAAAAATATTGTGTTTTTGGAAGTCCCTTTATTCCAGCTCTATTATCTGTTTCCCACGGTAATAACCGCATTTGGGACATATACGGTGAGTAAGGATTTTATTGCCGCATGAGCTGCATTCTATAAGATGTGGAGCCGCAAGTTTCATATTTATGGACCTTCTCCGTCTGGTCCTCGATTTCGACAACCTGTATTTAGGTAATGCCATATTTCCTAACCTCTTTCCTCGTTATATGCAGAACAAACTACATGATAGGGATTGTAATGTCAAGCACCCAAAAGCTTGGCCTTAAGGGCCGATTCGACCTTCGGAGGCACCATGGAAGAGATGTCGCCGTTAAGCAGAACCAGCTCTTTTATCGAAGAAGACCTCAGTACAAAAAACTGCGGGTCCGTGGGCATGAAAAACGTTTCAATATTGTGATCCAGCCCCTTGTTTATCATCGAAAGCTCAAATTCATGACTGAAATCGTCCAGAGCCCTTACACCCCTTATTATAACCCGGATGCCCTCTTTCCGCGCGAATTCCACAATAAGCCTGTCCCACAAATGAACCTTTACGTTGGACAGGTGCCCTACGTTGGTACTTACCAGGTCAAAACGTTCCTCCGGCGAAAAGAGGTACGACTTCTGTATATTGACCGCAATGACTATTTCGAGCTGATCAAAAATGGACGCGGCCCTTTCGATCAGATTGAAATGTCCGTTTGTCGGAGGGTCAAAAGACCCGGGGAATAATACCTTGAGCATGCAGTGCAATGTATCCTGAAGATAAAATAAAAGTCAATATAGTTTTGACAAAAGACTTCATGCAGGCTACAATACGGCGTATGAAGCTGAAACGGATTCTGCTGATCCTTGGCTTAAGTTTTATGCTGTTTTCCTGTGCGACCAGGGGAAGCGGGGTAAAGGTGCAGCAGCCTGATGCCGGACAGCCGGCCCCCGCCGTAGAACAGCCTGATGCCGGACAGCCTGCCCCCGCCGCGGAGCAGCCTGCTGCCGAACAGCCGGCCCCTGCCGCTGAAGAAAAAGTTCCCGCCGAAACGGATCCCGGGACGGTAAAGCCGGAAACAGCGGAAACCGCTGTTGTACGTCCCACGGAAGAAGGCGCCATAACGGTAACCAGGGAGGTTTTTTCCAGAACCTTCGCAGACATAGAGACGCTCATCACTGAACTGAGCCGGATAATCAAGGCGGAAAACTACGATGCCTGGATAAAATTCCTTACAAAAGATTATATCGCAAAATACAGTGATCCGGTTGAACTCGCCGAGCTGTCAACACAGCCTCTGCTGCAGAAATACAACATCAAACTGCGTTCTCTCAAGGACTATTTCAGCTATGTGGTTGTCCAGAGCAGGTCAAATGCGAAACTTGACGATCTTGTTTTTCTCTCAAACGACAAGGTCAAGGCAATATCTGTAATTAACGGCCAGCGTGTTATATTATATTTATTGGAAAACAGTAACGGTTCCTGGAAAATCGGAACCATGCAAAATTAACCGATGATAAGGGAGTGTTAGAATGAATATACGGAAAATGGTAAGTATTTTTTTCGCGGCGCTCATTTGCATTTCGGCAGCCGGGGCCCAGGACACAGCCAAGCCGGAGACAACTATACGGGAACGAACCGTTGAAGAACTGTATCTCGAGAATATAGAGACCCGGATTATTAGGGAACAGGCGGTAAACCCGGAATATGAGACAAAAAGGCTGGCCCTGGAAAATCTCCAGGACATGCTGGACAATGGCAAACTTACCGCCGATTCAAAAGACGCGATAACCCTTCTCAGCTTTCTCTCCATGGAGGGTACAGGAAGAATAATCCGGGAAGGCGGAAGAATCATCAATAACTATCCCGATATCAGAATGCTGTCCTGCCGGATTCTGGGTGAGGTAGGCGGCGTAGATGCGGAGAATACGCTGATTGACGTGGTCAGGTGGGATGCGGAGCCCATGGTCCTTGCAGAAGCCGCCTATGCGCTCGGAAAAATCGGCGGCACTGGGGACAATGCCATAATCCCCATTCTCGCGGAAAAGATAATCAAATGGAACATTACCAAGCCGGACAACAACTTTGCCTTTGCAACCATTCTGGCATTCGAAAAAATCGCCGAAAAAAACAACGGCATAACCGATCAGGCTGTTTTCCAGGCGCTTGTCCAAATTTCACAGGGTAACTACATCAAAGACGTACGCATGAAGGCGCTCGAAGTGCTGGACAAGATGAGACGATATTAGTGTAGCCTGGAGATGAATGTACGGCGCCCCGCGGTTCTTTCGCGGGGCGTTTTTTTTAACGCTTGGGAAGACGGCCCTGGCTGCCGATGCTTACAATCCTGTCGTAAATGAACTTGCTCAAATTCTTGCGCCATTCGTTTTTCTGATCTTTTTCTTCAAACTGAATCCGTTTTTTTATGGTTATACCGGATTGATTCCCCGATCTGGAGGAGAGAATGCCGAAGGCCCCGCCGCCTATGTAGCAGACACGCTCGTCCGGGTTCAGAGGTTCCTGCTGCTGAATGAGGGCAATGGCACAATCCAGGTGGATGGGAGCGCCTTTGTGCGAAATGGCGGAGTGTATATTCGTTATGGGTTTTTCGCACAGACCGCAATCAACCTCGGGCAGCGGTTCTTTCGGAATCTGCGCCTGTTTCTTGTCCCGCCTGCCGTAACGGCCGTATCTCTGTTTTTTGCCCCAATTCTTCTGATTCGAACTCATGCCCTATCCTCGTTTATGTCCAGCAATTCCTTGGTGATTATCCCGGCGATTTGATGTACCGCAGCAGAAATATAGGTCTGGTCCTTGATTTTCCTTTTCAATTCTTCCAGCTTTTTTGGGTCACTCTTTTTAGCAATCCGTATCATCCGGTTTCATTCTCCGTAAAAGCACCAGGGATATGCAGGATACCCGATTCTCCGCGGTTAAACAATATATCATACCGTATATGAAAGCCGTAAAAGGCAGGATTTTCCATAAGAAACGCTTTTGATGTTTTCACAATTTTCCGGATCTTTTTCCTGTTTATAGCGTGTTCCATGGCCGTTTTATCCAGATGCGTCCATGTTTTTACTTCAGAAAAAATCAATGTGTCACCCATACTACTTATAATATCGACTTCTCCGTAAGATTTTTTGAAATTTCTTTTAATTATTGTGTATCCCATTTCCGCGAGATACAGAGCAGCTTCCCGCTCTCCCCGGTTTCCCTTTTCCCTGGTGTTTTCCGGATTACCAGTCATTCAGGCCTGAGAATCGTGCACTTCTCTTGGATTGATAGCCCTGGCAATATAAAGGTCTTTTTCGTTAAGAAGGTCTATTACCGGCGCATTGTCCTTTAATTTCCCGCCGTTTTTGTTAACCATCAGCTTGACCGCGGGCCGCAGGGGTGCATCACCCCGTACCGCAACTACCCTGCCGATAGATGCATCATTCAGGAGAACGATACTTCCAATGGGATAGATGCCCATAATTTTGATAAACACCTTCAGTATTTCGCTGTCGAAACGCCTGGAATTGTCATTGAGCAGTTCCCGCATGGCTTTATAACCTATCATTGAATTCCTGTAAGGCCGTACACTCACCATGGCTTCGAAGGCATCCGCCACGCAAAGGATTCTCGAAGCCTGGTTTATTTTATCGCCGGAAAGCTTGTTGGGATACCCGTTCCCGTCCCAGCGTTCATGGTGCTGAAGCGCAATGGAACCCACCTCTTCGGCGAATTTCAGGGTCTTGGTGATAATCCGGTAGGAATAGATCACATGGGTCCGGATGAGCTTGAATTCATCTTCCGAAAGTTTCTCGTTTTTCCGGGTGACTGCGTCAGGTACTTTCATCATGCCTATGTCATGGAGCAGCGCCGCCGTTGCGAGCTGAATGAGACGGTGGCTTGGCAGTTTCATATACTGGGCAATGAATATGGAGATAATGGTTGTATTAACGGAACTTGCGGCCAGATTCTGTTCGCCGAGGCCGCTTAAAATGATAAAACTTATCATCTCGTCCCGATTTTCCTTCAAAGCTGTCAGCATGGAACTGACAATCTTTTCTATTACCTCGTTATTTACCAGCTTGTTGGCGTGAACAGCGGAAAATACGGCATTCATCTTTTCAACGGATGACGTGTACAGTTCCAGCAGATCCTTGTCTGCCTGGGATTGAAGCATTTCACTGTAAGTTTCCCTTTGCTTTTCTTCGGCAGTGTCCTTGACCAGTACTCCTTCAGTGGTCACTTCTTCAATTTCCCAGCGTATAAGTCTTTCCAGATCCTTCTTTTTAACGGGAAGGTCCGCCGGTACAAGGAGACTGTCTCCATCGAAAAAAACCGGTTTAGAAAAGCGCATTCCTTCAGTAAGTTCCGCAACTTTCAATATATTCATAGGCTTCTTTTCTCTACAGCATAAACGAAGGCAAATATTTCTGCAACTATGCCGAATACTTCCTCAGGAATAAAATCTCCGGCTTCAAACACCATGAGGCTGTCCGCGAGCTGTCTGTCTGCATGGATATGAATGCCGTTCTCTCTGGCAAGTTTCATAATTTTCTCGGCCAGGTGCTTCTTTCCTTTGGCCAGGATAAACGGTGCAGGCAATGCGTCATAATAACGCAGGGCCACAGCCTTTTCATCTGTCACTGCTATTAACCCCGTTACGCTTCATAATCGATATTCTCCGGAACTTCATCCACTATATCCGAAAAACCGTCGAAGTTCCGTGACCTCCCTATACTATCGTCCAAAATCAGGTTTTGCTTGGCAATATTTTCTCTAAAAACTGAAAGACATGCATCGATTTTTTCAGTCCTGTTCCCGGACATGTAAAATTTAAGTGTTGAGGGCTTTTCCCGGAATTTCGGGACTGCGAAATGCCAGGTTTCAGTTTCCCTGGCCAGTGAAACTACTAGAGATTCGATGGAGCGTATATCCCGTCCAATTTTAAGCCGGATAGTACCCCTGAAATCCGCGGCCTCTCCGCGGAGTGAAAAAGGAATAAGCACCCAGTTGTCATGCAGACCCTGAACATGATTCAGCATGGCCAGCAGGGGATCCTCAGGGTTTTCAACAGGCACGATACGGCTTTTAAGTTTTTCCATTATAGCGTCGATTTCTTCATTTTCATCATTCCCTCCCTCCCGCTGCTGTTCATCGTCCGGTCTTCCGTAGCCTCCCGGCATATCGTTGCCTCCTGAAGACGCAGGAAAAATGTAATCCCTGAACCTTTCGAACTCCCCTTCCCCGGGAAATATTCCCTTATCGGCAAACTGGGCGGAAAGCCGCAAAGCGCCGGCATCCTTCAGGCTGAAACGCCTGGCAAAGGCCATAACCGCGTCGACAAATTGGGGCGTAAGCGGCATACCCGCGCGCATGAGCGCCGATGCTGCGGATTTTACGAGAGGTTCCTGCAGGGCCGCCGGGCCTGTGCCGCGGATCCCGGAAGTGTCCCGCGGAAAGTTTTCCTGCGGGAGCGTCTTGAGCAGCACCGTGTTCCCGCGCAGGGAAACCCGAGCCTGGAGGGTGGAATTTGGAAGGAGATTGAGGCCGGATTTTACCCGGATGGTCCTGCCGAAGATGCTGGCAGTATATACATGGGGAGAGATTTTTCCGGTAATGGTAACAGATACCGGTTTATTCGATACCGCGGCCATCCTGACGTTCGGAAGGACCTGCCTTAGATCACGAATAAATCCGGTAAGTACCATGGTTCATGAATTCGTCAGGGCTTTACCGCGGGTTCTTCCTTACCTTTTTTAATAATAAGCTCCGCAACCTTGGCCGATTTTCCCACGCGCTTTCTTATATAATACAGTTTGGCCCGGCGCACACGGCCGCGGCGTACAACTTCAATCTTCTGAATCTTCGGGGAATGAAGCGGAAAAATCCTTTCCACACCCACGCCGTAGGACATTTTTCTAACCGTGAAGCTCTTGCGCAGGCCCCCGTTCCTCTTGGCGATTACCAGGCCCTCGTAAACCTGAACACGTTCCGTTGTGCCTTCAATAATAGTAAAATAAACTTTTACAGTATCTCCTATATTGAAATTTTCAATGTTTTCCTTCATCTGTTCCATTTCAAGCGTTTTGATGACATCCATTATATTCCCCCTCAATTATTTCCTGTTTCTTTATAGTTACCGTATAAATCCGGTCTGTTTTTCTTCGTTTTTTCCAGGCTCTGCTGAAGCCTCCATTTCTCTATATTCCTGTGATGCCCGGACAGGAGCACATCAGGAACCTTTATTCCCCTGTATTCCTCCGGCCGCGTGTAATGGGGATATTCCAGCAGCCCGTTAACGAAACTTTCCTCTAAAAGCGATTCCGGTTTTATAACCCCTTCAATAAGCCGGTACACGGCATCTATAATGATAAGTGCGGCAACCTCTCCTGAGGAAAGGACATAATCGCCAACACTAATTTCATCGCTGACGTACAGATCTATGATGCGCTGGTCTATGCCTTCATACCTTCCGCAGATTATGACAAGCTCTTCTTCAGCGCTTAAGTCCCTTGCCATCCTGTTGGTAAAGGGAATACCGCCCGGAGCCGGATACAAGGTCCGTTTTTCGCCGGCTCCCACGGAATCCAGGGCTTCTCCCAGGGGTTCCGGTTTCAACACCATTCCGGCGCCGCCTCCGTAAGGAGCATCGTCACAGGTCCTGTGTCTGTCCCTGGCAAAATCCCGTATATTTACCAGATTACACCGGATTATGCCTTTTTGCGCGGCCTTGTCCATGAGGGAAGACCGGACATATCCTTCCACAATCTCCGGAAAAAGGGTAAGTATATGAAACGTCACTCAAGTATCCACTCCTGTTTCAACTCTATTACCTTTCCGGCCGCGTCTACGTTCCCTATGAACTGATCGCTGAAGGGAACGAGCACGGTTCTGTTATCCCTGCACCTTACTTCCAGCAAATCCGCGGGAAAGGTGCTGTAAATACCTTCCACAATGCCCAGGCTTACGCCGTCTTTTTCAAGCGCACAGCCTTTCAAATCCATTATGTAAAACTCTCCGCGGCCCAGGGGAGTCGCGGAATCCCTGTCAACCAGGATCTCCCAGCCGCCCCACTTCTTCGCCTCTTCCGGGCTTGAAACCCCTTCGAGTTTCAGTAAAACGAACCCGCTGCCTGCGTCTTTCACCTTTTCGACTTTAAAGGTTTTAAGCCGCTCCTCCCGCCGGAGGACAACCTCTTTCATCGCATGGAAATGTCCGGTTTCGCCGGACATGCTCTTAACTTTCACCAGGCCATCCCTTCCGTGGGATGTTGTAATCACTCCCGTAACGAGTTTTTCAGTCAATCAAGAATCTCTAAGACAACTCTCTTACCGGTTTTTGTCGAGGCGGCGCTCAACAGTGTTCTCACCGCTTTCGCGATACGGCCGTGCTTGCCTATGACCTTGCCGATATCGTCCTGTGCCACTTTGAGTTCGAGGATGGTGGACTTTTCGCCTTCAATAATATTGACCGCGACACTGTCCGGTTCATCCACCAGAGCCCGGGCGATGAACTCTACAAATTCCTTTTCCACGAACAACTCCTTTGTAAGCCCGGGTTTAATCGGGCTTAAGATTTATCTTATTGAGCATGCGCTTTACTGTATCCGTGGGCTGAGCGCCTTGCTTGAGCCATTCCTTAATTCTTTCGGCCTTTACCTGAATCTGCCTGTCTTCAACCTCTATGGGATGATAGAACCCTACCTCTTCGATAGCTCTTCCGTCCCTCGGTGTTTTTGCATCCATAACAACGATTCTGCAATAGGGTCTTTTTTTTGTGCCGAACCTCTTGAGCCTTATCTTTACTGCCACTGGAACCTCCTCGGTCGTTTCATTTAATTGCTTCCGAACTGCGAAAGCAGTTCGGCCTGATATTTCTTGTTTCTTGTCATTTTTTTCATCATAAGCCGCATTTTCTCGAACTTCTTCAATAAATGGTTTACATCGAACATGGATGTCCCGCTCCCTTTGGCGATACGCTTCCGCCTTGAAGGTCCGATTATACGGTAATTCTTTCTTTCCTTCCCCGTCATGGAAAGGATTATTGCCTCTTCCTTTTTAATCTCCTGTTCGTCCAGGTCGTCCTCGCTTATCCTTCCCTGCATACCGGGTATCATTTTTACAAGGGATTCGAGGCTTCCCATTTTTTTAACCCTTCTGAACTGTTCCAGATAATCCTCCAGGGTGAAACTGGCGCTTTCGAGCTTCCGCTGCAGCTCCTCCGCTTCTTCCATGGTGGTGGTTGCCTGGGCCTTTTCCACCAGGCTTACAATGTCGCCCATGCCCAGAATCCGTGATGCAATCCGCTCGGGATGGAACTGTTCCAGTTCCTCGAGTTTCTCGCCGACCCCGATATAGGTAATGGGTTTTCCGGTAATCGAAACAAGGGAAAGCGCCGCTCCGCCCCTGGCATCCGAATCGAACTTGCTCAGGATGAGACCGGTAAGCCCCACCTGTTCATCGAAAGCGGAGGCAATATCCACGGCCTGCTGCCCTGTCATGGCGTCCGCCACCAGAAGAACCTCGTCCGCCTTCGATACGGTACGTATGTCCTTTATCTGTTTCATCATGGCTTCATCAATCTGAAGCCTTCCGGCGGTATCTATAAGCACCGTATCGTAGTGCTGTTTAGCCGCATACTGCAGCCCTCGCCTGACTACCTGAACCGGGTCCTTCTCCTCTTCATGGTATACTTCTATACCGCATTGTTCCCCTAGAACGCAGAGCTGTTTAACCGCCGCGGGCCGGACCAGGTCAGCGGCGATAAGGATCGGGTTCCGCCCTTCCTTTTTGAGCCTGAGGCCCAGTTTCGCGCAGGTGGTCGTTTTTCCTGAACCCTGGAGCCCGGCCAAAAGGATGACTGAAAGGGTGTCGGGCCCTTTCAGGTTCAATCCCCTGGTGTTCTCCCCCAGGAGCTGCAGAATCCGGTCGTAAATAATCTTTACAAACTGCTGCCCCGGAGAGACGGAGCGGAAGACCTTGTCCCCCTTAGCTTCCTCCAGAGTGCGGTTGACGAAACGCCGCACCACCCGGAGGTTGACGTCCGCCTCCAGCAGGGCGAGTTTTATCTCTTCGACAGCATCCTGAATGTTTTTTTCAGTGATTGCGGCCTTGCCCGAGACCTGCCGGATTATATCTGTAAATTTCCTTGAAATACGTTCAAGCATTATAAATACGTCACCTCAAAAAGGTTAAAACTCCTTATAGCGTAAAAACTATAGCGTGTCAATCGAGTGCAGGGAACAAGACTTGTCATCTCCCCGCTTAAAACGTGCCTGTAAGCCGGAATCTCACTTCCGCAAGGCCCGGCCCAGGGGGTGCTTTACAGCGGGTGAACCTGCCGTCAGGGAAATTTTCCAGATAAGAAACAAGGCCGCGCCGGCGTAAAGAGCGGTTATCAAAAAGGTAAGGGACCTGACATGAAAAGCATAAAAGGCCGGCACAAGGGATCCGATGACCGGGATGGCCGGAAGAAGCAGGCAGAAAATCAACCGCCGCAGGCCGGATTCTTCCAGTATTTCGGAAAGACAGTAGGCTCCCAGAAGGCTTAAGGAAACGCGAAGCAGGGGTACAAGAAACAAAAGATAATAATTGTACCTGCCGGCAGACATAACCATGTCCGCGATCGTGATAACTGTATAGAGACCGGTAAAGAAAGCGAAAACACCCGCCTCACCGCTCCCTGAAAACAGGCTGAGTTTAATCAGACGGAAAAAAGTATAGATTGCAGCCCCGAAAATAAAATAATAGCCCTGTCCGGTGAACAGATAAAACACATAAAGCCTGGAAAAATTGTAATTTGCCGGCTGCCTGCCCATAAAAAGTATATCAATAAGCAGCAGGGGGAGCGCAACAGCAACTCCTGTCAGAAACAATTTGAAAGCCGTCAGGTAAACTTTGCTTCCTCCGAAAACGGCAGTCAAAACAAGCAGTAAAAACAGGGGCAGCGACATAATGGGGAACAGACTCATGATTTAGGGATACTCCTTACAGCGATGCCAGCATTTCCAGTTCGTATCTGTCAACGGCCCAGCTTTTATGCTTCTGCTCCTCAAAAGCGATCGTTGAAAACAAAAAACTCACTTCCGCGGTCCTTGTACAGGTAGACAGGAATGAATAGAGTTGAAAAGCTTTTTCCTCGCGGTCAATTATGGCAGTCAGCAGATCATTATAATTCATTTTTGCATTGAAAATCTTTCCGGAAACATAATCTTCCATCCTGAAGGTATCGGCGTTGAATTCCTTGAACGTCTCATCCAGGTCGATGGTTTCCAGGAGGTTTTTCAGCTTTCCGGCATGGCCCTTTTCCTGTTCGCTTAAGGATCCCAGAAGCTGCTTGAGACCGGTTTTCTCCGTGGTTTTGGAAAATTCACCGTACTGTTCCTGGTCCTTCACTTCCATGGAGACAGCATATGTCAGTATGTCTTTTATGTCCGTAATCCGCTCCTTTTCCCTCGCTTGTCCATCTGCAAGATAATCTATATACTATACATAAAAGCAGGAATACTGTCAAAGCAGCAGTTTTGTCCTTGCGCAAAACCCTTTGACTCAAAAATTATATAATGATATAGTGCAGCGGTACATACTTGAATTTAGATGGAATGGAATCCAAAGGAGGTAGATTGGCAGTAACCGAATTACGGATTAACGAAGCAATCCGGGTAAAAGAAGTCAGACTGATTGACGAGAACGGAGAACCGATGGGGGTTGTTCCCATTGATAAAGCCCTTGAAATGGCCAAGGCTGCGGAGCTGGACCTCATAGAGGTTGCGCCGCAGGCTGAACCGCCCGTATGTAAGATTCTCGACTACGGCAAGTTCAAGTTCAGCCAGGAAAAAAAGATAAAAGAGTCGAAAAAGAAACAGAAACTCATCAAGATGAAAGAAATTCGCATGCAGCCGAAAATCGAGGAGCACGATATGCAGTTTAAAACGAGGCATAACCGGGATTTTTTGGATGGGGGAAACAAGGTAAAGGTTACCGTTCGATTCAGAGGAAGAGAACTTGCACATACAGAACGGGGAAAAGATGTTCTGGACAAGGTACTTGAGCTGCTTGAGGGCAGCTTCATCCTGGAAAGATCGCCGATTATGGAGGGCAGATACATGTCCATGACTATCAGCCCTAAAGGCAAAAAATAACCGTTTATCACAATTGTTTTATAAATTTAAAAGAAATACAGTACCGAACGATAGAGGAAGGAACGTATGCCGAAAATGAAAACGCGAAGGAGTGCCGCTAAACGATACACTTTAACGGGCACGGGAAAAGTAAAGTATAAAAAACAGGGGTTAAGGCACATATTGACCAAGAAATCCAGTAAAAGGAAACGTAATCTCCGGCACACCGGAATTTTAAGTCCTTCGGAAACTGCCAGGGTAAAGACCCTATTACCCTATGGATAGATAGTGCTGCGGTTGATAAACCGCAGACTTTAGGAAGGAGGGGTTTAATGATTTGCCCCGAGACTGATAAACAGAATAAGAGAACAGGAGCAGCATAATGTCGAGAGTGGTTGGCGGAACAAAAGGACACGACAAACGTAAAAAGATACTGGACCAGGCGAAAGGTTATTGGGGCCGGAGGAGCAAACTCTACAGGACTGCGAAGGACGCGGTTACCAAGGCACTGAGCTACGCCTACAGGGATAGAAAACAGAAAAAAAGGGATTTCAGGAGACTGTGGATTGTCAGAATCTCCGCTGCCTGCCGTAACGATGGAATAACCTATTCCCAATTCATGCACGGTCTGCAGACTGCGGGCATCGTTATGAACCGCAAAGCGCTTTCGAATATGGCCATCGAAGACGCCGCCGCATTCAAGGAAGTGGTCGTAAAAGCGAAGGAAGCCCTGGGTTCCGGCCTTGGAGCATAACGGTATGGTGACACTGGAACAGATTAAACAGCTGGATGCGAAAGTCGCGAAAGCCGTTGACCTCATCAACCAGTTGCGCCATGAAAATTCGGCAATCAAACTGAAACTGAACACCTATCAGCAGCGTATCGACGAACTCGAAGTTCTCATCAACGACTTCAAGGAAAGCCAGGGCGAAATCGAAGAAGGGATTCTTCACGCCCTTAAGGAACTTGACAAGCTGGAATATACGATGAGTCCTAAGACAGACCCGGCGGCTGCCGCCGCGGAGGTCAAGGACGACGAAACACGCGAAACAGCGCCCGAAAACAGTCCTTCGGACGATGCGGAAGAAGAGGAAGAGGAAGAGTCCACTTCAGAACTGGATATTTTCTGACCCTGGACGAATATCACAACAATACGTTATGGATGAAAGAGTGGTTCATATACAAATTCTGGGTACTTCTTTTGACCTCCGGTCCGATGAAGACCCGGATTATATGAACCAGCTCATAACCTATCTTCATAAAAAAATCGAAGAAACCAGAAAAATAACCGGTAACAAGGACTCCCTGCGGATTGCCCTGCTGGCGGGTTTACTAATCACTGACGATCTTTTCAAATCCAGACAGAAAGGAGAGTCCCTGTTTCAGCCTGAAACAGGCGCTGCAGGCGCGGAAGAGGAAGAAATATCGGTCATAACCAGAAGAATTCTCGAAAGACTCGATAAAAGCCTCTCCCCTCCCGACGGACGCTGAAAAGCTTAGGCTTCCCTCAAAATTGAAAGAACATCTTCCCTGTCGATACCGCTGTAGTCACAGCCTTCAACCATGACAATTCTCGAGGCGATTCTGTTCGCCAGCCTGCCGCAGAGAGCGAGGGGAAAATCCAGCATCAATCCATAGAGTATGGCTGCGGCAAAAGAATCACCAGCGCCGGTAGTGTCCAGGGGCGTAACTTTTTCCGCCGGAATAGGAATAATTTCCTTACCTCTCCCGAGCACGCATCCTTCCGCGCCCGATTTCATGACTACTAGGGGCGCAAACTCAAGAGCAGCCTTAATTACGTCCTCTGTGCGCTTTTTTCCCGTGATAGAAGACAATTCCTC
>SPDA01000649.1 GCA_004525155.1 Spirochaetales bacterium | reverse complement strand
GACTTTCGCGAAGATGAAGTCGGAGGAAAAGGCGGAACTGGCCCGGATTCGGGCCGAAGAAAAGGCGGCGGATCACGAATTTGCCGAGATGATGAAGCGCAGACAGGCAGTCGAAAAACAGGAAACAGCCGATCATCCCTAGGATACACATCTCCGGGATACCGCATACATTAACGTGGGAAACACCCTTAAACGAATGCTTAAGGGTTAGGAATCATATAGGAGGTTTTATATGAGTATTTCCAAACGAAAAGGAATCCTGGTGGCAGTTGTCCTCCTCGTCGTCCTCTCTCTTCCGGTATTCGCAACCGGTTCGAAAGAAGGCGCGGGAGGTACCGCGACAGGCGAGAAGATGTACATTCCCGTAATCTCCAAGGGTTTCCAGCACCAGTTCTGGCAGACAGTCAAGAAAGGGGCGGAAGACGCTGCTGCGAAATATGGTGTCGACATTACCTTCGAAGGTCCGCCGACAGAAGCGGACATTCAGCCCCAGGTGCAGATGCTGGTAAACGCCATGGCGAAGAATCCCTCAGCCATCGCTCTTGCCGCTTTGGATACGAACTCCGTCATGGATCAGCTTAACCAGGCAATCCAGAGGAAAATCCCTATTATCGGGTTTGACTCCGGTGTTCCGAATGCTCCGAAGGGCGCGATTTACGCGACAGCGGCAACCAACAGCTACGCGGCAGCAGGCGTGGCAGCGGACAACATGTTTGCCGCGCTCAAGGACAAGATTGCGGCGGCCACTCCAGACAAACCCGTCGTTCTTGTCGACTTCAACCAGGACGCGACGAGCCAGTCCGTTACGGACCGAGGCAAGGGGTTCAGGGACCAGATGATCAAGCTTATCACCACCCAGACGAAGCTCACGAAAGCCAACATAAGGGTGCAGGGCAACCCGGCCTACATAGCCGCGGACACCCCCACCGGCGGAAAGTCCGTCATCATCGATGTGCAGGTCCCGGCTTCTCCGAAGGACACTGACGCGACGAACACGGCCTCCGCAATCCTTAACCGCGTCAAGTCCGACAACATTCTCGGCATTTTCTGCTCGAACGAAGGAACGGCGCGGGCGGTTCTCGCGGCCACCAATGACGGCAGCGCGCTCCCGACCCAGTACGCCGGTCTCGTAGTCATCGGCTTCGATGCCGGTAAGGCCCAGAAGGCAGCCGTTAGAAATAAGTATTTCTTCGGCGCGATTACCCAGGACCCCTACAATATAGGATATCAGGCGGTGGAACTGGCGGTAAAAGCGAAGAAAGGAGAAATGGTATCCGATGTAGACACCGGTGCCAAGTTCTACAACGCCGCAAACATGGACCAGTCGGACATTGCCATACTGCTCTACGATTGATCTCATGTTCGCAGAACGCCCGGAAATTTCCGGGTAAACGCGAAAAGGCCCGCCGTGAAGGCGGGCTTTTTTTATTGAGGACATCCGTAAACCGCGATTGGGTAAATATGCCGCAGCGGCGGTGATCCGGTTAATCCTTTTTCCCGGAATATCGGGAGCGGCAACTTTCCGATGCGATTGACAATTATCGGATTGATATTCATATTAAAACTATAAGCATTATAATTTGGAGGTTAAAAGGTGTTTCATTATTCCCCACCGCTCCGATTGACCCGCCTCGGCAGGTTGTGCCTTTCCCTCCCAGCCCTGCTCGGGCTTTTTTTTGTTTTAGGTAAACCGGCGGCTGCCGAGGCGCGTCCCCTGGACCTGCATGTAGACATGTTTACCGAAGGAATGTCTATCCCCTTCACGCGCCTTATCGGGAATGAGTTCAACCCCGGTGTGGCAATTGGATTGGAGTGGCGCTGGCTTGACAGGCCCTCCTTCGCCGTTTTCCAGACGGGTTACGGATCGGTTTTTTTCCATGGTCTTGTAGAGCGCGGCTTGCTGGCCGGTACCGAATTTGGTCTGCGCGGTACTGCTTCCTTCGGCCTGGCGGCGGAAATTGCCCTCGGCGTTGCCTATCTGCATGCCTTCTCGGGCGGTCCGCGCTACGACAAAAATGAATCCGGCAGCTATATTCAGGTACCGGATTGGGGACGGCCCCGCTTCAGCCCTACCTTCCATCTCGGTCTGGGGTATGATTTTTCCCGCCTCGGTCCTGTGCCGATGGCTGTCTTTATACAAT
>SPDA01000587.1 GCA_004525155.1 Spirochaetales bacterium | reverse complement strand
TCAGATTCAGTTACGAATAGATTGGCAAGTATCGCATATTAAACATAATTTGTCAGTAATCTATCATTATTTTATCGAAGTTGAACATAATATGTTTAAATTATATAAAATCCCCATTTTCATGTAGTCCCGCCGCTTTTTCTCCTTCTCTTACAGAAATATTTAGAAACCATTTATTGGTCCCGAACGCCTTTAGTTCACCCATTGTACCCCACGCCCTGGCTAAATCGATACCATCCATAGCTCCTGTCGCCGGTTCCGGCGCTATATTGTAATGGCCCTCGAGCATACCTCCCGCATGCATCCACATGCCAAGGTAGGGGACAGCTTCTTTAGGAAAAGAAAATCCGATATTAAGATTTCGCATTTTATCGTACAACAGACACCAGCCTTCGGTGACCCGGCCGGCGAAATAATACTTTGCGTAACAGGTTGTTCCCTCCTCCGGCATAACGGCGATATTTATGCATCCGCCTGTTCTATCTTCAATGATTGGAAAATCGTACAGTTTCCCGTACTCGGAAATTACTGCGCCTGCATATGCGTTGACAATCGTGTTCATCACAGCTGGTACGACAAACTCCATCCCGGGTGACGCGTTAAACAGAGGATGCGCCGCCCATATGGTATCCATGTCAAACGGGGAATGATTGGAAGCCGAGTATGCGATGCAGATGGTATTATTTTTTACGAAAATCGTTTTTTGAAGGGTATAGGGCAGCCTGATGCCATGAACAGAGAATGTTACCCGGTCCTTATCTATTTCATATTTCCATGGAAGACTCCAGACTTCTCCGTGATCGGGTATTTCCGCACCTGCCCAAGGATAGTCCTGATAATAGCACCTGTTAATGGAAGGGAACATGTCGTCAAACCCGCTGCATTCCGCTTCCACATAATTTCCCCCATAAGAAGATTTCTGATAGACAGTACCCTCCTTTTGCCATAGCAGTTCGTGAGATTGGGGTTTGAAAACTATCGAAGCTATCTTGGCGCCCCAGCCCGGAATAATTTTTACCATGAGCGTCTCACTTTCGAAGACGATTGCCTCTTCCCCTTTATACAATCCGATTTGTGGAATCATAGACCCTCACTGTAATTTCCAAAATCTCGCCCGGCCCGTGAAAAGGCTTCGATATTTTCATACGGAGTCTTGTCAAAAAAGAAATCGGTGGTGGAGAGGAGCCAATTGCCGCGAGGACGTGTCTTTCTAACGACTTCCTCAACTTTGTGCCGGATCTCTTCTGGTTTCGCATGCATCATGAACTCGACTTGGTCAACATTCCCCCGCAAAGCCATATCGGGCCGGATTGTCCGCAGCGCTGAATCCAGGTCCACATCTCCAAAGGGCGGAGGGGTCAAGTATCCCCAACAATCGATTTCCAAGTCGTTGTAGATGTGCATTATTTTAGCCGCGTCCCCGCAGTTATGGTAGATGACCAATGCCCCGGCTTCATGTATTCCATGGGCCAGCCTGTTTTCATACTCCATAACATTATTTTTAAAGAAGCCGGGACCAACGCCGCTGGTGGCAAGGTTTCCCCCTATCTCGATCACCTCTGCCCCGGCCTCTACAATCTTCCGCAGAAGGTTAAGGTTCCACTCGAGAAACCAGTTCATCATAGCGCGGTAAAATCCCTCATCGGTAACCGGGTCCATCATCATGTCCTCTAGTTTGCGGAACTGGTTTAGAGTATTGAAGGCACCGTGAGTTGCGGGTGCTGCCAGGCCTATGTTGCCTACCGCGGTGTTAACTCTTCGGACAAGGGCAGGATCGAGAAACCGGGCCGGCGGCGCATACCTGGTGAATAGATCGAAATCCTCCTTCTTTTTCAAAAGATACTCTTCCAGTGCCAGTACAATGAGGTATTCTGAGCTGCGCCGGAAATTCATGGTCTGACGCAGGCTGCCGCCTGGTGTCTTCACCGTTGTGATGCGCCTTCGTTCGTCTCCCCGGCCTTCCTCGGTAACGCAAACGTCCCAATTATCGGCCGACGCCGGAACATATTCGTCCCACCGGAGCCCCAAGGGATGAAGCAGATCGAAATCAAAATAATCCGCGTAGTCCACATATTTTTGCACAAGGTCAAAATCCAGAGGATCAATATGATTTTCCACAGTCGGTTTGTATTTAAACATTTCATATACATTATTGGAATAAAAAAAAGGAGACACGGGCATGCAATCGGCCCGCTCCCCTTTGAGCGTGATTAACAGACGTTCTCTTCCTGTCATGATATCCTCTCTTATTTTATCATTTTTTCGCATTTACGGTAATGACTTTGATCCCTTTTTCCGTAAGCGATTCAATGTCGTTCTGCTGTACCCCGGTGTCGGTAATGATGGTGTCTATGCTGCGGAAATCACTGAAAATTACCAGAACATCCTTTC
>SPDA01000607.1 GCA_004525155.1 Spirochaetales bacterium | reverse complement strand
TCCCCGGCAAAGGTGTCGCTTTCGGGAGCAGCTTGGGAAACGGCGGGCTGTATTATCGAGATCAATAAGCCTAAAGGTAAAAAAAGATTTTTCATAACCTGCCGCCGGTGTAAGTATATCAGATTTTTTTCACTAAATCAGGCAATTATCCCAGGTTCACAATATCCATATCCCTGGCGGCTTTTATTTCGTCCAGACTCGTAACGGGCGTGGTTACGGGTATCTCTGCGAAAGCTTCAGAATTATTCTCCGCAAGTTCCGCTATGTCCCGCAGGGCCTTGGCTATGTCGATAGCGTGAACATTGTGCTCCATCTGTTTTATGGGACTCACTACGAACTCGTGCATGCATCCCAGGGGATAGGCCGCCCCGGGCTTGTACAGATCTTTCAGGCTGGCTAGGAGGTAGTTGGCGTTGAGTACTGCGTGTTCCCCCGCCTCGATGAGGCCGTTCAGCCCCAATAAAAGGATGTAGGAGCAGGCCCGGAGAAGCACGAGGAAATTGCCGTAAAAGGGCGACTTATATCCGATGGAAAAGGGTTCGTCGTAATGGAGTGCGAAGGTGCCGTCCTCCCGCTGACGGTTTGCGTTCGTCATGGTTCCCCTATATGCTTATTACAGGCATTCCCCTACCATATTACCGTGTCTCAGTCGTTTTTCCCATGCTGGGAGACAATCTCCCGGAACAGTGAGGTAGGACGCAGATTATTCAGATCCGTATCTTCGATTACCGAAAGTGTCCACGTTTCGTCATTCTGAAATGCGATCTCCAGGTACTCGGCAGAGGATCCGAGATACCCGAGGAGGGAGTAGGCACAGGCCATATTGAAGTATCCCAATGCGGCCTCCGGCTTGATCATCGTAGTGTAATAGAAATGATTAAGGGACTCCCGATAATTTCCCTGCCCGTGATACTTAAGGGCGATGGCGGTGATCTCCTCCTCGCTCATGCCGGCGAGTTTCGCCGGAAAAGAAGAGGGCAGCGGTACAGGGTCTTTTGAGAAATCCGCCTGCGATAAGTCATACACCTTTGTATACGGATCCGTACCACCCAAGGCTGGGTTCTCCTTTGCTAAATCGAAAGCGGTTTTACCGGATTTGTCTTTTAGTGTTCCGTCCGCGCCCGCACTAAGAAGAATAGTGAATACCTCGGGATTAGAGCTCCCAGCTGCATACATCAATGCTGTAGCGCCGTAATAATCCTGGTGGTCCATATTCGCCCCGGCTTTTAAGAGGATGGTGATTACCTCGGGATTAGGGTTGTAAGAGGCTGCCTTCATCTACGGGGTCTTACCATCCCTCATTTGAAAGTTCACGTTCGCCCCGGCTTTTAAGAGGATGGTGATTACCTCAGGATTAGTATTGTAAGCGGCTGCTATCATCAGCGAAGTATAACCATCTCCGAGATCGGCATTCACATCCAGCCCGGCCTTGATCGCCGTCCGAACCTGTCCAGGCGTGCCGGTCGCTAATAATTCGAAAAAGTCTTGAGCAAATACTATGCCGGCAGAGGCCAATACTAAATTCAGAATAAGTAGTTTTTTCATGGATTTAAAACTCCTCTTTATAAAATATTATGGCCGAGGAAACTGGGCCATGGCAATAGCTTTGTGAGCAAAAATAAGAAGGCACTATGCATAGAACATGGAATTATGACTAGCAAAACATAACTTAATTAATCTTCTATTTTGATCAAAATTTTTTTGCCGGTTATACCTCTTCTAACATTTCCTCTGTCTGGCTTATTAATCGTATTTCTCCTGCGATTTCTTCAAGACGGTCGGTTTTTAAGACCATGGTTGACCTTGTTCAACCCGGTCTATTACCGCTTTCAAGCTTCTAATCAACATATTTTTTACGGTCATTTCATCCCCCTTACGGATAGACACAAAAAAAGTATTCTGTATATTTTTTCTATCATTATTGTGTTTGGGAATTGTCTTTGCGGACAGCCGCCCTCTGGCAGACGGGATTGAGGCGTACTCCGCGAAATATTCCATCGAGCCGCATATACCGGAAATGCTAAAAAGTATAAAGGCGGCCTCCATGGAATACAACAGGCAGGGTTACGCCTTGTATGAACAGCACCGTTATGAAGAGGCAATTTCCAAGTTTCAACAGGCGATTTCAACTGACTCAAACAATTCATTTGCCAAGTACAATATGGCCTGCTCTTATGCTCTTATGGGTAAAGAGAACTCCGCCAAAGTTGCGGGAATTCTTGAGGCCATCGCGAACAATTTTTATCAGGGGTCAGGGGCATACTGGGGTTACTGGGGTGTACAGCTGATGGTGGATCCGGACCTTGAC
>SPDA01000097.1 GCA_004525155.1 Spirochaetales bacterium | reverse complement strand
GGGTCTCTGGATTCTGGCGCTGGATGCCTGCGAATATGAGAAAAACGTGAAAAGGGATTCTCCTTTTACAGGGGGTAAATTTTCCCACGCGCAGATAAACTGGATAAGGGATACCCTTGCCTGGGGAATTAAACAAAACAAGGTTATGCTTGCCGTCATGCATCACGGTGTGGTTGAGCATTACAACAGCCAGAAAAAACATTTCCGTGATTACCTAGTCCGCAGCAATGTCCAGGTTGCCCGGATCCTCGCGTCCGGTAAAGTGCCCCTGGTTTTCACCGGGCATTACCATGCCCAGGACATTGCCCTTACAAAGTTCAAAAACGGCACCTATTTGTACGATGTGGAAACCGGTTCCCTGGTAACCTATCCCGACCCTCTGCGTCTGGTAACTCTCGAAAGCTCCGGGAAGGCCGTCATATCATCCTTCAATGTTACAGAAATCCCTTCATTTACCGCAGCCGGAAGGGATTTTGCGGACTACTCGAAATCCAATGTCAGGAGCGGCATAAACGGCATCGCCGTGGCAACTATGATTAAGTTCGGCATGAAGGAGCCGGAAGCTGCCATGCTGGCCCCGCAGATTACGGAAGCCTTCATCGCCCATTATTCCGGTGATGAACGCTTTACCGGCAAGGAAATGCTTGCGACAGGCGGATTGTCCTTTATGGGCGGCCTGGTGGTCGGGAACCGGAAAGATCTGGTATACGGTCTCTGGCAGGATTCTGAACCCCCGGATAATTCCCTTATCATCGATTTTACATCCGGCTCTTGGTTTTCACCGTAATTATGCCGATAAGTTTATTGATGTAACAGGAAAATCACTATAAGATAGGTTTTACTACGGAAGGAAATGAAACAGACAACAAAAAATTTAAAACAGATAATTAAACTGGATTCCGACCTTAACAAAATACAGGACCTTGATATACTCCTCGAGAGGATTCTTTTCGAAACGAGGCGCGTAGCCCGCGCCGAAGCGGGTTCCATCTACATAAGAAAAGATGACAAGCTCTTTATCAATTATGCACAGAACGATGAACTGCAGGGCCGGCTGCCGCCCGGTAAAAAACTCATCTATTCCGTGTTCAGCGTTGAAATCGACGATAAAACGATTTCGGGGTACGCGGCAAAACACGGAGAGCTGCTGAACATTCCGGACATGTATAAAATACCTTCGAAAGCTCCCTACAGTTTCAATCCCAAATTCGACCAAATATCCAAATATAAGACTGTATCCACCCTGACCATACCCTTAAAGACCAATACGGGAGAAATCCTGGGAGTTATCCAGGTTATCAACTCCAAGGACGGAAACGGAAACATAATGGCCTTCACCCAGGATGACGAGCTTCTTGTAACCCATTTTGCCAACAGCGCCACCACCGCCCTTCAGCGCGCCCAGATGACGAGAGCCATCCTGCTCAGGATGATAAAAATGGCCGAACTGAGGGATCCCAAGGAAACAGGACCTCATGTAAACAGGGTTGCCGGTTTCGCCATAGAAATTTATGAACACTGGGCCTACAGGCACAATATTTCTAGACAGGAAATGGAAAACACCATGGATAACCTTCGCATGGCGGCAATGCTGCACGATGTGGGCAAAGTCGCCATTTCCGACACAATCCTCAAAAAACCGGCGAGATTTACCGAGGATGAATTCGAAATCATGAAGACTCACACCGTGCACGGCGCCAGGCTCTTCATCGACAAGCAGTCGGCCTTCGACGACATGGCCGCAATAGTCGCTCAGAACCACCACGAGAGCTGGGACGGCAGCGGATACCCCGGATATCTTCCCGAAGAAGTGGGAGACGACCTGCAAAAAATCGGTGTCGGTAAAATACGGGAGGAGATACCTCTTTTCGGAAGGATCGTGGCGATTGCGGACGTTTTCGACGCCCTGCGGTCAAAACGGGTCTATAAGGAAGCCTGGGATGAGACTCAGGTACTGCAGGAGATTAAATCCTTGAGCGGTGTAAAATTTGACCCGGAGCTGGTGGAGGTGTTCCTGGATGTTCTGCCCAGTCTCAAGACCGTGGTGGAAAAATACCCGGACGAACCGCTTCACTAGCTTATTATTCCCCGAGTTCCTCGCGTGAAGGGATGTCTTCCGGTGTAATTGAGCAGAGAAGTTCATCTGTCAGCGGGGTGATGCCCACGAGCCTGTTTGCCTGCTTTTCCACTATTTTTTCAAAAATATTCCGTACAAGCCTGCCGTTTCCGAAGGTCCTGGAGCGTTCCTCGTACAGTTCCGTGAGCAGACCTAGAAGCTTTTCCCTTCCCTCTTCAGCGGTAATAAAGGCCGCGTCTTTGGTGAAAATATCGTAAATCCTGATAAGTTCCTCGGGCTTATAGTGGTCGAAATAAAAATACCGGCTGAATCTGGATTTTAATCCCGGATTCGAGTAAATGAATCTGCGCATCTCGTCGGGGTAGCCTGCAACGATGACGGCAAACCTGTCCCGGTAATCTTCCATACGCTTTAGGATGGTGTCTATCGCCTCCTGGCCGAAATCTTTGCCGCCGTCCTCGGGGGACAGCGTGTAGGCTTCATCCACGAAAAGAACGCCGTCCAGGGCGGATTGCACAACCTCGTCCACACGTTTTGCGGTCTGGCCTACATAACCGGCCACCAGCCCCGCCCTGTCCGTCTCCAACAGCTGGCCCTTCGTAAGGAGACCGAGATGCTTGTAAATTTTCCCCATAATCCTGGCGATGGTGGTTTTTCCCGTACCCGGGGGACCGTAAAACACGGCATGCAGGGAGAAGGGTGTAAGGGGAAGGTTCCTCTGGGTCCTTTCCTTTTGAATGCTTATGAGGTTTATAAAAGTTTTAATCTGATCTTTTATTTTTTCCATGCCGACGAGCTTGTTCAGTTTGGCAAGAACATCCTCCAGAGTCTCCTTTTCCTCCTCCTTTGCCGCTTTTGCCGGAAGCTTTTTGTGGGCCTGAATAAGGTTATAGAGCTGCTTGAGACGTTCCTTTTCGTTCTCCGTTACGGTGCCGTCGGCTTTGATAAAACACTGGACCATGGTGTAAAGTCCGGCGCTTACCCGTGAAAAGTGATCGGTACCCGCTTTCCCGTCTTGAACAAAGAGACTCTGAAGCGCGGGAAGCTCCTCCTTGCCCGTTACGGGAGCGGGGTTAAGCCATTGCCTGCTCTCGTAAAATGACAAAAGGGTATCCCGGTAGTGGAGGGGAAAGGAATCGAAGGCATAGAGTTCTTTTGCAGCCGCGGCGAAATTCCCGTCCGGCGCCTTGAAGGGAAGCAGCAAAAGGGCCAGGAACAGTTTTGATTCCGGGTAAATGCTTTCCCGGTCCGGAAAACAGAGCGAACAGAGAAGAACAACGTCCTGTAAGAGTTTGGATTGAAAATCGGGGTCCTGGTTGAAGTCTTTGTATTTCTCGAGCAGAAGGATAATTTTCTTGGCCTCGAGAAACAGAAAATTGAGATTGGACAATTCATCGAGAATATCGCCGCCCGGCAGGCCTGCCATGCCGGTTTCTTCCGCTTCCTGCGGCAGGGGCTGTAGAATGGTGTTTCTGTCCATTTCCCCGGTAATAAGAGAAATGCTTCTTTGGACCACGGTTTCCGGTGAAACTGAATCGAAGGAAATCTTCTCGCCCGGCAGGCTGATATTCAGCCTGGTGGTGGCAAATCCCCGTTCGCTCACGGCCGAGAGAATATCCTCGTAGGCCGTAGCTTCATGATCGGGCCTGATTTTATCGTTGGCTATGAATAACAGCCTCTTCGATGTGAAAAAGAGAACGCCGGAAATACCTGTCTCCCTGCCCTGGAGAACACGGCCGTTATAGAAACCTTCCAGAAGATCCGCCACGCTTTCACCGGGAGACAGCAGTTTTGTCAGCTTTTTAAGCATGTCCTGCTTGTAGGATACTGGAATCCAGTTCGAAATACGCGACAGCTGCTGCTGAATATCAGGTTCCGTAGCCATGGGAAATCCTCCTTTTGGTCAACTATAGCATATTTCTCCGGTCTTGAAACTAATAGATTTGTCCATTACCATGATGACGAGGCGGTGTACCATCATGAAGCTTGGCATACTTGGAGGCGGACAGCTCGCAAGAATGATGTTGTACAAAACCATGAGGCTCGGCATCCATACCACGGTACTGGATCCCTCGCCGGATGCGCCTGCAGCTCATTTTGCGGACAGATTTGTGTGCGGAAGCCTTTCCGACCCGGCGGCAATCGAGGCGGTGGTCGGCGCTTCCGACGTTTCTACGTACGACATCGAGCACATAGACACGGAAGCGCTCCTTGTCCTTGAAAACAGGGGAATGCGGATACTGCCTTCTCCGGCGGTTTTAAGGGCAATCCAGGACAAGCTTAACCAGAAGCAGATGCTTGAAAAAGCGGGACTGCCGGTGCCGGAATTCACCGCTCCGGAAGATCCGGAAGGGTTCCTTAATAAGACGCCTTTCCCCCTGGTTCAGAAATCACGTTTCGGCGGTTACGACGGCAGGGGAGTTGCTGTTTTAAAAGGCAGGCAGGACCTGAAATCCCGTCTGCAGGGTCCCTGTTTCTTTGAAGAGTATATCGATTTCAGTGCGGAACTTGCCGTCATGGTGGCGCGGGACAGGAATGGAAAGGTTCTTTCCTACCCCGTTACGGAGATGGTGTTTGACGCTCAGGCGAATATCTGCGATACCATCATCGCTCCAGCGCGGGTGGATGCGGAGACGGCGGAAAAAGCGCGTGTTATCGCAGAACGGGCGGTAACAGCCCTGAACGGTACCGGCGTCTTCGGGGTTGAACTTTTTCTTGCAAGGGACGGAAGAATCCTGGTAAATGAAATCGCCCCCAGGCCCCATAATTCAGGCCACTATACCATCGAGGCTGCCGTGACCTGCCAGTTTGAACAGCACATCCGGGCTGTATGCGGCTACCCCCTCGGTTCCGCGGAGCTCCTGTCTCCCGCGGTCATGATAAACCTGCTGGGGGAACGGGATGCTTCCGGCGGGCCTGTCTATGAGGGCTATGAACAGGCCCTTGCCGTTCCGGGTCTTTCCATTCATCTGTACGGAAAAAAGGAAGTAAAACCCTTCAGGAAAATGGGTCACATCACCATTCTGGACAAGAACAGGGATGCCGCCCTGGAAAAGGCAGGACTTGCCAGAGCATTGCTGAAGGTAAGGGGAACGGGTAAACATGGATAAACCGAAAGTGGGTATCATAATGGGGAGCGATTCGGATCTTCCTGTTATGCGGGAAGCGGCTACAGTACTCGATGAGTTTGAGGTGCCCTATGAATTGACCATTGTGTCCGCTCACCGGACACCGGACAGGATGGCCGCATACGCGAAAAAGGCGGCGGAAAGGGGACTTCTGGTTATTATCGCAGGCGCCGGGGGTGCCGCTCATCTTCCGGGCATGACCGCGGCGTATACCAGTCTGCCGGTAATAGGCGTGCCGGTAAGGACGTCCGCCCTCCAGGGTCTCGATTCCCTGCTGTCCATCGTCCAGATGCCCGGAGGCGTACCGGTTGCCGCCGTGGCAATCAACAACGCAAAAAACGCCGCTCTTCTCGCCCTTCGCATTCTTGCGCTCTCGAACGGGGATATTCGCGCAAAACTTGAAGTATTTTTACGGAATCAGACCCAGGAAGTGGAAGCCAAGGCCCGGCTCCTGGAAAAAACAGGGTATGCGGATTATCCGGAATCATGATCGATCCCCATGTTCATCTGAGGGACTGGTCGGAATCCTCAAAAGAAACCCTTTTACACGGATTTTCTACCGCCGCAAGCCTCGGATTCTCCGGTGTCTTTGAACAGCCCAACACAAATCCGCCTCTTGTTTCCCGGGCGCTTATAGAAAAAAGACTCCTTGACGCGGACAGCGCCTTACGTCTGCTGCCCGGGAGGCTGTTTCATGGTCTCTATGCCGGTCTTACCAGGGAGCCGGCCCAGATAAGGGAAATGGCCGGAATAGTGCGTGAATATGAGCGTGTTGTCGGTCTCAAGCTTTTCGCAGGTTTTTCAACCGGCAATCTCGCCGTTCCGGACCCGGAAGACCAGAAAACCGTATATGCTGCCCTGGCTGAGGCGGACTACCGGGGCGTGCTGGCGGTCCATTGTGAAAAGGAATCGTGTTTCCGGCCCGAAATGTGGAACCCGGCAAAGCCCGAAACCCACAGCCTTGCCCGGCCGCCGGAAGCTGAAACCGCATCGGTGGAGGATCAGATCCGTTTTGCGAGGGATGGAGCATTCAAGGGAACCCTGCATGTCTGCCATGTGTCGGTGCCGGATTCGTTAAATCTTATTGAAAAGGCCCGCGGCCGCCTTCCTTTTGCCCTTACCTGCGAAATTACACCGCATCATGCCCTGCTCTGGAATGATCTGCCTGCGGGGCCGTTGGGCCCTTGCCTTAAGGTCAACCCCCCCCTGCGGCCGAAGGCCCTGCAGGAGAAGATGCTGGAGGCCCTTCTCGCGGGCAGAATAACCTGCATAGCCAGCGATCATGCGCCTCACACGCTGGCGGAAAAACTTGGGCGTTACGCTTCCGGTATGCCTTCCCTGGTATTGCATCCTGTACTTCATGCGGTACTTTTGAAGCTCGGGATGAACGGAGAATCCTTACGCCGCCTGACCAGGGACAACATTCTCGCACTTTTCTTTCCGGCGGGCTGCGGATTTGAAT
>SPDA01000469.1 GCA_004525155.1 Spirochaetales bacterium | reverse complement strand
TTGAGGCCCGATACCTTGCCGGTTTTATCCCGGATTACTTCAACGGGCTGGGTCAGGGTTTTCAGTACAACCCCTTCCAGCAGGGCTTCTTCGATTTCCTCGGCGTAGGCAGGCATCTGTTCCTGGCTTCTCCGGTAGATAATGGTAACCTGCTCTGCGCCAAGGCGGAGCGAGGTTCTCGCCGCGTCGATGGCCGCGTTGCCGCCGCCTATGACAAGGGTCTTTTTACCCACCGGTACGGAACCGCGGATGTTGTACTGACGCAGAAAAGGAACTGCCTGAACAACGCCTTCGGAATCCTCGCCGACGATGCCCAAATCCATGGATTCGGGAGCACCGACACCGACGAAAACAACCTCATAACCCTGCTGCTTGAGTTCTTCCAGTGTAAAGTCACTGCCAAGCTGCCTGCCGGTTATGATTTCCACGCCCATGTGTTCGATCATGCGGATTTCCCTTGCCAGCGTTTCTCTGGGCAGACGGTAGGCGGGAATAGCCTGGACGAGCATGCCGCCCGGCCGCGGTTCTGCTTCGAAAACTTTCGGCCGGTAACCCATGCGGGCAAGAAAGTAGGCACAGGAGAGGCCTGAAGGTCCGGCGCCGATTATGGCTATCTTTTTTCCCGCGTTAATTTCGTTGTCCCGTACTTCGGGTATCTGTACCATCACTTCCTGATCAACCATGTAGCGTTTTATGCCGCGCACGGCCACGGATTCGTCAAGACTCGAACGCCGGCACTTGTCTTCACAGGTGTGGAAACATACACGGGCGCATACGGCGGCAAATGGGTTTCGTTCACGGTGCAGCCTGAGGGCTTCGGCATATCGCTTGTCGCCTACCAGGGCCACAAATCCGGGAACATCCACACCCGCAGGACAGGCGCTCTGGCAGGGCGCCCGTACGAGAGAGGGACAGACCCCGGCTTCACAGTGCTTCATGGTGATATGCCGTTCGTATTCGTGTCTGAAATGCCGTATGGTGGAAAGAACGGGGTTTGGAGCGGTTTGACCAAGGCCGCAGAGGGAAGTTTCCTTTATCTGGAGGCCCAGGGTAATGAGTTTCTCGACGTCGCCTTCTTCGCCCTTGCCCTCACAGATGCGGGTTAATATTTCAAGCATGCGCTTGGTGCCCACCCTGCAGGGTACGCATTTACCGCAGGATTCCTCCTGAACGAATTCGAGAAAGTACCTGGCGACATCCACCATGCAGGTATCGTCATCCATGACAATGAGGCCGCCGGAACCCATAATAGCGCCCAGATCGATAAGGTCCTTGTAGTCGAGATGGACGTTGAGATGTTCTTTCGGGATGCATCCGCCGGATGGGCCGCCGATCTGCGCGGCTTTGAAGTTTTTGCCGCCGGGTATGCCGCCGCCCACGTCATAGATAAGTTCGCCAAGGCTGGTGCCGATAGGCACTTCTACCAGTCCGGAGGTTGTTATGGCACCTGCCAAGGCAAATACCTTTGTTCCCTTGCTTTCCTTGGTGCCGTAGGAAGCGTACCATTCCGCTCCGTTTAAGATAATGGCGGCAACGTTCGCATAGGTTTCCACATTGTTGATAAGGGTTGGTTTTCCCCAGAGCCCCTTGATTGCCGGAAACGGCGGTCTCGGTCTTGGTTCTCCCCTCTTGCCTTCGATAGAGGCTATAAGTGCTGTTTCTTCGCCGCAGACAAAGGCGCCGGAGCCCATGCGAATTTCCAAGTCAAAATTGAATCCCAAGTCCAGGATGTTTTCACCCAGCATTCCCGCCTCCCTGGCGTGTTCGATCGCCTTGTTCAGACGGGAAACGGCCAGGGGATACTCCGCACGCACATAAACAAAACCTTTGTTTGAGCCAATGGTGTAAGCTGCGATAGCCATGCCTTCTATAACGCTGTGGGGGTCGCCTTCCAGTACACTCCTGTCCATGAAAGCGCCGGGGTCCCCTTCGTCCCCGTTACAGATTATATATTTTACCTCATCCTGGGCTTTCTGCGTAAAGCTCCACTTCATCCAGGTGGGAAATCCGCCGCCGCCGCGGCCGCGAAGGCCGGATTTTTTCATCTCCGTAACGACGTCTTCCGGGTTCATGGATGAAAGTACTTTTGCCAGAGCCTGGTAGCCGTTCGCGCCAATGTAGTCTTCAATGTCCAGCGGATCTATACTGCCGCAGTTGCGGAGTACGATTTTTGTTTGTCCCTTGAAAAAATCCATTTTGTCCACGGTGGACGCAACGGTATGATCATGAACGTTTTTATACGCCAGCTGCTCCACCGGCGTACCCTCGACCAGATGCTGGGATACAATGAGATCCGCATCGGCGGGAGTGAGCTTTTCATAAAAAACATTGTCCGGTTTTACAATGATGACCGGTCCTTTGGCGCAGGGTCCAAGGCAGCCTGTCTCAACGATTTTTACCTTCAGGTTCACATTTTTAAGGGCAGCCTCGAGGGCTTTTTTAAGGTCCATGGACCCGGAAGCGATACATCCTGCGCCGGCACACAGTAATATTCCATACTCTATGGACTTCTGTTCCTTTCGCCACACTACCGAATCACGGATATTGGATAATTCTTTAGTTGATGTAATGGGGCCGATCATGTTATATCTCCTTCGCCTGCCGCATTCATATAGGGCTGCAGGATATCCCTGATTTTTGCCGGTTTGACGCGCTGGTGGACATCATCGTTCACAAGAACTACGGGAGACAATCCGCAGGCGCCGAAACAGCGGCCCACTTCCAGAGAAAAGTTCCTGTCCTCCGTCGTTCCTCCAACCTCGATCCCCAGCTGTTTTTTCATGGCGTTAAGGACCTCTTTACCGCCGCGGACATAACATGCAGTACCCATGCAGACTCTGACAACGTTTTTACCCCGCGGTACTGTTGAAAAATAGGAATAAAACGAAACTACACCGGTCACTTCACTGTAGGGAATGTGAAGTTTCATGCTTATCCGCTT
>SPDA01000308.1 GCA_004525155.1 Spirochaetales bacterium | reverse complement strand
GCTTCTGCTCACCTGGATACTGCCGCTGTATTTCCGTTACGGTCCCAAAATGATTAGAATCCTGATGATAATTCTGGTGTCCCTCGGTGTTCTGCTGCAGGTTGGTTTTATGGCCGCGGTCTCGTTCAAGGGGAAGGGAACCGCGGGCTTCATTGACGCGGCTATCGCGTGGTTCAGGTCCATCCCGCCGGACAGTCGGCGCCTCTACTCCTTTATCACGGTCCTGGCGGTTGCGGCGGTTTCCTACCTGCTTTCCCGGATGATTTACAGGAAGAAGGACTTTTAAGCCGCAGTTAAAAGGTTCCCTTATTGTAACCCCACATGCTGCCTTTGACATCGGTAAACACTATATATATTCTTTCCGCGGGGATGGCGAGCTCCTCTTCCAGGTATGAACACAGTGCTTCAGACATCACTTTAACCTTGTCCTGCGGAAGACCTATGCTTTTGCACTCCACAAAAGCCGCGGCCTCGTCGCTTCCCGCAAAGGTCATCGGTATCGAGCTGTTTATGGCTGTCATCATGTAGCTTTCCGGTTTACCCAGTTTTTCTGAAGCCAGTTTCGATATTTCCATAAGAATTTCGGATTCCTTGCTGATGGTCTGATTTGTTTCAATGCGGATAAACGGCATGGCAAAACTCCTTTTATCCCTATTATTATATGGAAGAGCGGTTACTGTAAAGTGCTCAGGTACAGCTGAAATCTTGACAAAAACTGCAATATTCATTAATCTATATGTTCCCGGGTGACCTTATCCCGGTGCCGCAATATGGCCTTAAAGGTGTTCCGCACCTTGCATATTGGTTATAAAATTAGTAATATAAGCGCGCGTGATGCATTTCAGCTTTTCGCGGTAACAGGAGTTACGCTCATGAAATTGAATCTTGGACTTGATTTGGGTTCCATTTCCGTCAACACCGTGTTGATGGATGATAATAAAAACATTATAGAAAACCATTACGATTACTGTTACGGGAAACCTTTTCATGTGCTGGTCAGCGTGCTGGAAGAAATACTCATGCGGAGATCTCAGGACGAAATCGGTGCGGTGGCCATTACCGGAACCGGCGGCAGGCTTGCCGCTGGTCTCATAGGCGGCAGTTTCGTGAACGAGATTGTGGCCCAGTCATCTTCGGTACGGCATCTGCATCCTGAAGCGAAAACGGTTATAGAGATGGGAGGAGAGGATTCTAAACTCATCTTTATGGAGCGCAAAGATTCGGAGGTCGTGTCCCAGCTTAAGGATTTCGCCATGAACTCCATATGCGCCGCCGGCACAGGGTCCTTTCTCGACCAGCAGGCAAACCGCATCGGCGTGTCCATTGAAAATGAATTCGGAGCATTGGCCCTTAAAAGCGAAAACCCGCCGCAGATAGCGGGACGCTGCAGCGTGTTCGCCAAGAGCGATATGATTCACCTGCAGCAGATTGCCACGCCTGTTCACGACATAGTGGCGGGGCTCTGTTTTGCCGTGGCAAGAAATTTCAAGTCCAGTCTGGCGCGCGGCAAGGAGTTGGAAAAACCCGTTGTGTTCCAGGGAGGAGTCGCCGCAAACGCGGGCATGGTAAGGGCCTTCCGGGAAATCCTGGGACTCGTGGACGGAGAACTTATAATTCCCGACTATTACGCGTCCATGGGGGCAATCGGGGCACTGTATCATATTCTCGATCACTCCGTAACCTCCGCGGATAAGGCCGCGGACAGGGTATTTAAAGGATTGGAGGCTCTTAAAGCCCACCTGGCCGGAGACAACGCCGATGTCGCCAGCATGGAAATCCTTACCGAATCCTCTGCAGCCTACACAAAGGACCTGACCGTAATACCGGAGGGCGTGGACAGACTCGATGTGTATCTCGGCATAGACGTAGGTTCCCTGTCCACCAATGTGGTGCTCATCGACAAGGATGGCGGCGTCATCGCCCGGAGGTACCTGCCTACCGCGAGCAAGCCCCTGGATGCCATCCGCCTGGGGTTATCGGAAATTTACGAGGAAGTGGGGGAAAGAGTCAATGTCCGGGGAGTGGGCACCACCGGTTCCGGCCGCTACCTGACGGGCGATTTCGTCGGCGCGGACACGATACAGAACGAAATAACCGCACAGGCCACGGCCGCCATAGCCTACGACAGAACCGTGGACACGATTTTCGAGATCGGCGGCCAGGACTCCAAGTACATAAGCATACAGAACGGCGTTGTTGTGGATTTCGAAATGAACAAGGTCTGCGCCGCCGGTACGGGATCCTTCCTCGAGGAGCAGGCCGAAAAGCTCGACATCAATATTATCGAGGAGTTCGGTAAACTCTCCCTGTCCGCCCGGAAACCATCACGCCTCGGCGACCGCTGTACCGTTTTCATGGAGTCGGACCTTAACGCGCATCAGCAGAAGGGGGCGCAGAAGGAAAATCTCGTCGCGGGCCTTGCCTATTCCATAGTGCACAACTACATTCAAAAGGTTGTCGGTGACAAGTATATAGGCAAGAGGATCTTTTTCCAGGGCGGCGTCGCCAACAACAGGGGCGTTGTGGCCGCCTTTGAAAAAGTGACGGGGCAGCAGATTATCATTCCGCCGCATTTCGACGTAACCGGCGCCATAGGCGCGGCCATGCTGGCCCGGGACAAGGTGAAAGCGTCGGGGAACGGCACCCGCTTCAAAGGCTTTGAAGTGAGCAAGGTTCCCTTTGCCCTGGACAAATTCACCTGCAAGTCCTGCTCAAACCAGTGTCAGATCCGCAGGGTCCGCATCGAAGGGGAAGACAAACCGCTCTTTTACGGCGGCAGGTGTGAAAAGTGGGAAATTGACGAACGCAAGGGGAAGGGAAAGGACATCCCCAACCTTTTTACCGAAAGAATATCCTTCCTGATGGACGGTTTCAAGGACGATCCCGAGGCTGCCGTCAGGGGCGGAAAACCAACCATCGGCATACCTCGCGCCCTCATGGTTTACTACCAGCAGTTTCCGCACTGGCGGACCTTTTTCGAGGAGCTTGGTTTCGAGGTGGTTCTGTCGAGGCCTTCCGACAGGAAGCTGGTAGCCACCTCCCTGGAAATGCTGACCGCTGAAACCTGTTTCCCTGTAGAGGTAATGCACGGACACGTGCAGGATCTTCTCGACAGGGGCGTGGACCACGTATTTCTGCCTTTTATTTTCAATGTTCCCGCGGAACCGGACAACCCCACGGTCAACTACAACTGCCCCTGGGTGCAGACCTATCCCTTCATGATCCGCGGCGCCATGAAGGACACGGAGCTTGCCGAAAGGCTCCTGGTGCCCGCCATTCACCTCAAGTACTCGGGAAAAGTCGTGGAAGCTGATCTGGGAAAATTCATGAAGGAGAAGTTCGGCATCCCCAAAGGGAAAGTGGTAGCGGCCATTGCAAGGGCCCGGGAGGCCCAGAAAAACTTTGAGGAGAAATGCCGATCGAGGGGAAGGGAAGTGCTTGATACCCTGCCCGAAGGCAAGACGGCTGCTGTTGTTCTTGGGCGGCCTTACAATACCGGGGACCCGGAACTCAACTTGAGCCTTATGGAGAAACTCATAAATCTCAACGTTCTGCCCATTCCCCTGGACTACCTGCCGCTTCATTCGATCGATATATTCAAGGATTATCCTTCCATGTACTGGCCCAACGGTCAGAAAATACTTAAAGCGGCGCGTATCGTCGGAAGCGACGACAGGCTCAACGCGGTGTATATGAGCAACTTCCGCTGCGGTCCGGACAGTTTCCTGGCCCATTACGTGCGCGAGGAGCTCAAGGGTAAACCCTATCTTCAGCTGGAGGTGGACGAACACAGCGCCGACGCCGGCATGATTACCAGGTGCGAAGCCTTCCTTGACAGCCTTAAAGGCTCCCAGACCCAGGAAAAGAGGGAAGAGAAGGTAATCAGGGTCCACGGCATGCATTCTGCAGCGGACCAGGAAAGGGTGCTGTATTTCCCCTACATGCGCGACGGGGCCCTGGGGCTTGCGGCGGCATCGAGGAGCTGCGGGATCAACGCTCAGGTGCTTCCCATGCAGGATGAGAAGGACCTGGAGTGGGGCAGAAAATACACGTCTTCCAGGGAGTGTTTCCCCATGATCTG
>SPDA01000328.1 GCA_004525155.1 Spirochaetales bacterium | reverse complement strand
CTTGTCCCGGATATGACAATTTACATATTGCATCAGGCAGGAGGTTAGTGTAGATTTCTCCCCATGAAAGAAATGCAGAGAACACACACCTGCGGCGCCCTGACCGGGGCGGATGCGGGTAAAAAAGTGATATTGAACGGCTGGGTACACAGAAACAGGGACCACGGAGGAATTCAGTTTATCAATCTGCGGGACCGGTACGGTATAACCCAGGTGGTGGTGGATGAAGATGCGCCCGAAACGCTCAAGGCCCTCACCAAAACCCTCAAATTCGAGTACTGCGTTGCCGTATCCGGAACCGTGCGAAAACGGCCGGATTCCATGGTAAACGCCGACATGACAACCGGAGCCATAGAACTAGCTGCGGAAACCATCACCGTGCTTTCCGAATGTGAAACGCTCCCCTTCATGATTGACGAGGCCAGCGAGGCAAAGGAAGAACTGCGGATGAAGTACCGCTACCTGGATTTGCGCAGCTTCAGCATGCAGCGTAAAATGCGATTACGGCAGGACGTCACCTTCCGCACGAGGGAATATCTGGTATCCCGGGGGTTTTACGAAATTGAAACGCCCACCCTCATCAAATCCACCCCCGAGGGCGCCAGGGATTTTCTCGTTCCGGCGCGTCTGTACCCGGGAAAATTTTTCGCGCTGCCCCAGTCGCCCCAGCTTTACAAACAGATTCTTATGGTTTCCGGCATGGACAAGTATTTCCAGATTGCCCGCTGCTACAGGGACGAGGACGCCCGGGGCGACCGTCAGCTTGAATTTACCCAGATAGACATCGAAATGAGTTTCGTGTCGCAGGATGATATTTTCGGGGTTGTGGAAGGCATGATGGCCCACATCTTTACCCATACCCTCGGCATAAAGGTTCCCATACCCTTCGAGCGTTTGACGTATCACGAAACAATGAACCGGTACGGTTCTGACAAGCCCGACCTCCGTATCAGTCTCGAGCTGAAGGATTTTACGGAGTCTGCAAAAACCTGCGGTTTCGGCGTATTTAAAACCGCGGCCGAAGGAGGGGGTGCGGTCAAGGCCCTGGTGGTGCCCGGCGGCTCATCTCTTACCCGCAAGCAAATCGATGACTACGAGGCTGCCGCGAAACTCTACGGAGCGAAAGGCCTCGCCTGGTTCAAAAACGCGGAATCGGGCCTCGAGGGGGGTATCGCGAAATTCTTCCAGGATACAAGGGAGGAGGTCTGCAGGGAACTCGGTGTTTCCGCAGGAGATGCGGTTCTCTTCGTGGCCGATTCCTGGAAGACCGCCTGCACGGCCCTGGGCGCGGTGCGTTCAAAAATGGGCAGGGAACTCCAAACGCTTAATCCCCAGGAATTCAAATTCTGCTGGATCGTGGATTTTCCCCTCTTTGAATGGAACGAGGACGAGAAAAAGTGGGATCCGGCCCACCATATGTTCACCATGCCCCAGGAGCAGTTCATTGCCACTCTGGAACAGAATCCCGGAGAAGTGAAAGGCGAAGTCTACGACCTGGTATGCAACGGCTACGAGCTCGCATCAGGTTCCATAAGAATTCATCAGGCTCCTCTCCAGGAACGAATCTTCACAATGCTTGGATTCTCGAAGGAAGAGGCCCGGCGCAGGTTCGGGTTCCTGCTGGAAGCCTTCAAATACGGCCCGCCGCCGCACGGCGGAATCGCGCCCGGACTTGACCGCCTGGTCATGCTGATGGCGGAGGAAACGACCATAAGGGAAGTCATTGCCTTTCCCAAGAGTACGGCGGGCGTTTCACTCATGGACGACTGCCCTTCGGAGGTGGACGAGAAACAGCTTAAGGAACTTCACATACGGGCAATAAAGCCGGAAACGTAAAGCAGGCTGCATTCTGGGCTTTCACGGGAAATTGTGGTATTAATATACCAGAATGGAGAAAAAAATGAAAAATAAAGTTCGATTTTTATGGGTGGGGACTTCCGCGCTGTTCGCCGTGTTTCTCATCGTCCTGACGCTGGCACCGGCGGTTCTTGTCCAATCAGATAAAACTCCGCAAAATGATACAGAAACATTCAGCAGACTGTTCCAGCAGGTTTTTGATTTTGTAAAACAGAATTATGTGGACGAGATAGATTCGCAGACACTTTTCGAGGGCGCCATGAAAGGCATGTTCGACAGCCTGAAGGACCCCTATTCCACCTATCTGACAGTTACCGATATGCAGGACCTGACGGACACCACTTCCGGAAAATTCGGCGGCGTGGGCATGTACATTACCAAGCCGGTGGCGCCGGAACCGGGAACGGAAAGCGTGGAAAAATTCTATCCCTTTATCCGTATTGTTGCCCCCATCGAGGGCACTCCCGCGGCAAAGGCCGGCATCAACGCCGGGGACTATATCGTAAAAATCGAGAATGAATCCACGGAAGGCATGTCCAGCGACGACGCGGTCGAAAAGCTCAGAGGGACCGCGGGCAGCTCCGTCACCATCACAATCATGAGAAACGAAAGCATCGTTTTCCCGGTTACCCTTGTCAGGGCCGTAATAGAAGTGCCGACTGTCAAATATGCCATGATGCCCGGGAACATCGGATATATCCGCATTATACAGTTTACCCCTCTCACGGATGACAAGGTCAAGGAAGGTATTTCCTATCTGAAAAGCTATAATTACAAGGGTCTTGTCATCGACGTTCGCCAGAATCCGGGCGGGCTTCTTACATCAGTCGTGGAAACCGCCGATTTTTTCCTGTCCGAAGGGACCATCGTCAGCACCCGCTCGCGCATCCCCTCGGAAAACGCGGTCTTTTCAGCGACCCCGAGTGTCCTCGTGCCGAAAGAGATTCCAATCGTTGTCCTCATAGACAAAGGTTCGGCTTCCGCTTCGGAGATACTCGCCGGCGCCCTCAAGGATACGGGCAGGGCCCTGCTGCTTGGTGAAAAGTCCTACGGCAAAGGTTCGGTACAGCAGGTAAAGTCCATCGGCGCCGGGGGTTTCAAACTCACCATGTCCCGGTATTACACACCCTCAGGGGTCAACATAGACAAGATTGGCATACAGCCGGACAAGGAAGTCAAGGAGAGGGATTTCACCGCGGCGGAAAACGAAGCCTACAAAAAGCTCATTCAGGAGAATCTTATCCGGTCCTTCGTTGAAAAAAACCCCAATCCGTCCGGGGACAATATAATTTCCTTTGTCGCGGAACTACACCAAAAAGGCATCTCCCTGGAAGACAGGCTTCTCCGGCGCCTGATACGCAACGAAGTGAACAGAACGAACAACGCTCCCCCCATTTTCGATCTTGAATTTGACCTGGTTCTGCAGGAAGCGGTGAAAACCCTTCAATCCGGAGGACTGGCACGGCCATGAAGTTCAAGGTAGAAAACCTCAGGACCAGGAAACAAGAGGAGGTTATCTACATAACCGATACCGTTGCCGATTTTATCTCGGTTTCGGGGCTGAAGGAGGGCTTATGCGTGGTTTATTGCCCCCATACGACAGCGGGCCTTACCATTAACGAGGCGGCGGACCCTTCCGTGGCCTCGGATATACTCATGGAACTGGGCCGGCGCATCCCCTTTCAGGACGGGTACGCTCACGGCGAAGGCAATTCCGCAGCTCATATCAAGGCAAGCCTTATGGGACCCGGCGTGACGATACCGGTCAGAAACGGCGCCCTCCAGCTGGGAACATGGCAGGGCATTTACTTCTGCGAATTCGACGGACCCAGGAACCGGAGCTTTTCGATTTCCCTGTTGTCGGACATAGAATAAAACCTTGCACCAGTTACTGCTGCCGGAAATTCCCGAAGGGAGTAAAGATTGGATTCTGGAAGGCAGGGAGTACCATCACCTTGTCCGCGTTCTGCGCAGAAGGGAGGGAGATTCCATACCTGTTCTCGATACCGGGGGAAGGCGGTATACGGCGGTAATCGCTCAG
>SPDA01000242.1 GCA_004525155.1 Spirochaetales bacterium | reverse complement strand
CTCAATCCTGAAAAACTGGTCAGCGAGGAGGAGTCCGGCGCGGCGCCTCTTTCGGAAAGACTCGAGGCAGCGGAAAAGGCCCTTGCAGCCGGTTACCTTCTCTCTTTTCATTTCGACCCCATCATCCCTGTCCGGGATTGGGAGGATATCTACCTGCCCCTTGTTAAAAACCTTGCGAGATTTCCGCGGGACAGAATAGCCTGGATAAGTATGGGGCTCCTCCGGTATCCCCCGGGCTTGAAGGAATCCATGGAAGCGAGGCCGTATACAGGCGGCGAGTTTTTTCACGGCCGCGACGGCAAATACAGGTATCTGCAGAAATTCCGTGTTTCCGTTTACCGCAAAATGCTTGCGGAATTGCGAACATTAGCGGGGGTCCCGGTGTACCTGTGCATGGAGACTCCTGCCGTGTGGCGTTACGTTTTCGGCGGTCTGCCCCAGGCCTTCGGAGAACTCAGGCCGGTATTTTCACGGGTACGCGGTCTGCATACCGGGTAACCGTTACTGGGGAATAATTATTGTATGAAGCTTTATGCCGCCGAGTTCCGCGTCCGTGTAGACCATGTCTCTGGTTACAGTACCGCGGGGCCTGGGATGGGGCGGGGCATCCCCCACGAGGATGATGAGTCTTGCCTCGCTCGTCCAGGGAAATGAATGGATGCCCGCGTACAGCGCTTCGTAAACGGCTTCCGGGATATCCCTGCCGCCGCTTACACGAATATTGTTAAGTTCCTCCTGGACATCCTCAAGGGATTTTCCGAAGGGTACCACCTTGGTTACATACTGTTCGAGATAATCCTTATAAAGCACCATGCCGAGCCGGAAGCTGCGGAATTTATCTATGTTTTTTTTAAGCATGGGCACCAGGGAATTTCGCAGGTAGGGAATATCGTCCGCCATGCTCTGGGTCGTGTCCAGGGCAAGGACAATATCGAGACTGGCGCCTTCAGCGCTGTCTACAATCTCCCCGATTTCGGCTAACAGATCGTCCCTTCCCAGGGACATGGTGGAGGTGCCGCCTCCCTCTTCCGCGATTTCCCTGAAGTTATTGACCGTGTCTTCCATGTATACGGCTTCCGGTTCCGGGGCCGGCGGTTTAACTACCGGCGGCTTAACAGCCGGCGGCAGTTCCGTAATTGCGGGTGTTTCCTCCGGAGCCCTTGCCGGCGGTTTAGCAACCGTCGGCTTTACAGCCGGCGGCTCTTTTACCACTGGTGCAATTTTTTTCTCCGGCAGCTCCGATGTTTTCTGTACGACTCTCAGGACAAAGGGATTGTCCGTGTATCTGCCCGAATAATCCGCCAGAGGTTTTTCAAATGTCCTCACATTGAGCCAGGTGCCGTCCAGTACCTGTATTTCGCCATGCCTGGCGTAATCATATCCGTAATTCACGATATAGGGGATAAAGATTCGGAAAGCCCTTCCGAAGACTTCGTCAGGTTCCGGGGTGGAATCCAGCAGAGAAAAAATGCCGCTCTTTTTGTCCAGGGTCTTACCGTTTAAGAGCCGGAGTTCATCACCGTTGTACTTGTTCCAGGAAGGGGACCGGAGGGTATAGGAATGGGAACGCTTCGCCGGGTCTGCGGTGGATTCCGTCAAAAGTATGGAACCCAGGTTCTCCTTCTTTTTTACCCACAGGTAATACCCGCCTTCGATGGTCTGCTCAATCCGCAGATCTCCCGGTAAAAGAAGGAGATCATCCGCAGATACGTGAAATCCGAGGAATACAAGAAGCCCCGCAGCAATCCATTTCTTCATATCTGTTAAAGTATCGGTAAAATTTGAGTTTTTTTAAGGCTGTCGCATGGACAATCACCCGTGTTTTTATTATATTTGACTCGTTATCCGGCGCCGTACCCAAGCGGTAAGGGAGAGGTCTGCAAAACCTTTATGCAGCGGTTCGATTCCGCTCGGCGCCTTACGTAAAAAAGAGCCTTAAGGCTCTTTTTTTTGCGTAAGGGGAATTTCGGACAAGGTCCGAAATTCCCCATGGACGATAATGCCGAGCTCGACGCTCTCTTTTTTGTTTTTTACTCCTTGTAAAAGCGTTTCCACTTCTCATACCACATGAAAGCCGCCACGATTATGGCATTGAACAGCGGCCCTTCACCCATGTTTTTTTCAACTTCCTCAACGGGAATAAGCTCCCCGTCCACCAGTTCCATAGCGTCCAGCTGCTGGCTGCCGGCTTTCTGCAGGTCTTCCGCTATGTAGGTGTAGCACCAGTTGTCCATGATGGCGGGATTGGGATTGATCCTGCCGGCGAAATGGAATTTGCCTGCAATGTGGCCCGTTTCCTCCAGCAGTTCCCTGCGCGCCCCGTCTTCGGGCTTTTCGCTTTCTTCCAGTACGCCGCCCGGAAATTCCATGGTTACCGATTGACTTCCCTGCCTGTACTGGTGAACCATGAGAAAACATTCCCTCCCTTTTTCGTCACGGGTTATGGGGACCACATTGGCCCAGTCCGGCGGATGGATGATGGTGAAAGTACTCGACAAGCCGCCGTCGGTCACGCTGGTCGTGTTGTAAATTTCGAAAATGTTGCACGATAGAATTTTTTCCCTTGAAATTTCCTTCCAATGCAGATGCTCCATGGTTTTAATCCTTTTGTTAGAGCTGTAAATCGAATTCGAAAGAGACAGGTGTGACGTATCTTCCGTTCGACCTCGGTTCGTTCAGAAGTACCTGCGGCAGGTACAGCGTAAGTGATGTAAGGTTGAAAATATGCAGGTAAATGCCGAACCCTGTGGACGCGAGGAACCCGGCCTCTAGACCGTCCAGATTATTGTAATACCCGTAATCGAAAAATACGAGTGCGCCGGCGAGCAGGCCGCGCCAGATGAAGGCCGGACCGTTTACCCGGAACTCGATATTCTGCACGAATTTAAACCTTGAATCGTATTTCGCATCATCCGCGCCCAGGACGGCGTCCCCCAGGCCTATCCGCGGTCTCCGGCCCCCGAAGGTCTGCCGTATGTTGAGCGGTATACTGCCGCCGAAAGAGGCATCCAGGGAAACAAACGTGCAGACATAACCGCTTAACAGGTTGAACCTGCGTTCCGGCGCGATATTGAAAACGGGGAGGTAAGCTTTTCCCGTAAGATTGAGACGGGCGAAATCCGAAAGGCCTACCGCGTCGTTGCCCAGAAAAGAAGGCCCCCATTCTACGGAGGCTTCGGCGCCGATGCCGCTTGTAACCCTGCTCTGTTCGTTGAAAGCCACCTTGTTCAGGCTTAAGCCAGTAAGAAACGAGTTCTGCAGAATTCCGTACCGGTCCGGCACCGTGTCCGCCTGGAACAGAATGGGCGCGGTAAACTCCCAGTCCGCGAAATGATAATCGTAACGGCCCTGGTAAAAGAAAAAATATTCCAGAAGGTTTTTATCGGTTTTTTCATTGAAAAGTATGCCCTGCGCGAAACCGAGCCTCCATTCGGCATTTGCCCTTCTGTAAAACGGGTCCACGGCCGGGTTATCGTTTTCCCCCGTACCCGTGTAGACGGAACCATCCGGGTACCGGTAATAGTACAGCTGCTGCCATCCGCCGCCCCCGAAAATCCAGAAAATGGTATCCAGACCCTGAACAATCGGCGCGCCGCGGTACCCGACGCCTAGCTGCAGGCCGAAAAGCTGGACATCATAATCGAATACAAAAGGACTGCGGGACTGCTCCCCCGAGCCGTTCTCCCGGGCAAAAAGGGAACCCGCAGCCGCGAGAAAGCCTATCAGCAGAATACTGAAAGCCCTGGAAAATGCTCTCTTCAATGGTTACCCCTTTTTATGGTTCCGGCATTATACCTAATGAAAAGACAAATTTCCATTTGGCGGGCCCGATTCCCGGATAATTTATTAATTTTTTTTTTAGTTTATGGGATCTTCTGCCGAATATCGATTCAGGGAGAAAAGGATTGCATGAGGAGATTCATTTTTTTTATTTTGCTTGTATCGATACCCTTCATCCTGACGGCCCAGGATATTGATATTACGAAAGCCGATTTTTCCGGAGCGGTCTTGAGTATCGCGGGTCCGGATATGATCTATATCCGCGGCATGGTTATTGAAGGCGCCCCGGTTTCCATCCTCATCAGGGCGGATGACCCGGAGGGAAACAGGTGGAAACTTGCGGATGTGTTCACCGGCGGTCAGGATTACAGTCCCGAAAGCCTGAGTCTCGAATTTGCCTCGGTAAAGGCCTTGAGTGCCGGGGAGGTCGAAATTTCCGGCATTTTTCTCGGGGGAAAACCCTACAGCGCGGGTTTCAGACTTTTACCGCCGGATACGGCGGAGATTTCCAGGCTCCTTGCTCCCGGCAAACTTGACGATGATTTTAACGGCAAGGTGTCGCGTGTCTTCGGCACCCTTGTCACGGATGAAATCGCGAAATACGAAGCCCGCATAGCGGACCTTGAAAAAGCGGTCCGGGACGGCGAAACTTCGCTCGCGGATCTGTCGGCGAAAAACCGGGATCTTCAGGTTGAGCTGGTAAAACTGGGGGATGACATAACGGCAAAGGACGGGAGAATCAGTTCCCTGACAAAGGACCTTGCCGCATTGCAGGCAGCCGCCGAGAATACTGAAGGAACAAACATGTCCCTCGACCTTGCCGTGGATGACGTCAGCAGGAAACTCAAAGAGACGGAGGACGCCAAAACGGCGCTGGAAAAACGGGCCGGTGAACTTGAAAGCAGGCGTGAGGAATTAAATTTGCAGAAGACGGCTGCTGAAAAACAGACGGAAGACG
>SPDA01000423.1 GCA_004525155.1 Spirochaetales bacterium | reverse complement strand
CCTTCACTTTATTGTTCCTTCCCATCCCATTCATTTTTTCTACAATGCCCAGCTGACTGCCCTGACCCCGGCCCAGGGGCACACGGGTTTTCACGGGCCCTACCTTAAGGGAATCCTTCCGGCAGGCGACTATTTCCACTACCTTCACCACCGGTATGTTTCCTGTAATTTCGGCACAACGATCATCCCCTGGGACCGGTGGCTCGGGCGTTTTTACAGCGGGGAGGGGGATTACTGGAAGAAAGGCTGATGCGGAAAATGTACCGACTGACCGCTTCTTTTACCTATCCGGGGTACCTTGTCCGAATGCGTTAAGCCTGTTACTATGGCAGAATTCCTGATTGTGCGGAATTATGGTGCATGGAATCTTTCGATATAAACGGACTTATTAAAACCTACGGCGAAAAGGTCTTCAACCTTGCCTATCGCATAACAAGAAACAAGTCGGATGCCGAGGACATTGTCCAGGAAACCTTCATCAAGGTATACAATAACCTGGGCACCTTCCGGGGAGATAGTGCCGTCTACACCTGGATTTTTCGTATAGCCCTAAACCAGAGCCTTCAGCGTAAACGGCAATATGACAGGAATTTTTTCGATTCACTGGATGAAAAAATAGAGCAGTTCAGGGATGATGTTCCCGCGGAAATCCGGGACTGGGAAAATAATCCGGAAAAGCAGTATCTATACGAAGAACTTCTGCAGGAGATCCGGAAGGAATGTTATTTATTCATGTCCTTCCGCCTGACCGATGATCAGCGGGTCGTCTATGTGTTAAGGAACATCCTCGGTTTCCCGCTCAAGGATATCGGGCTAATCCTTGATATCGGACTGAACACGGTAAAGGCCAGGCTGCAGCGGGCAAAAGCTAATTTACGCACCTACTTCAACAGGAACTGCCAGTGGACGGAAGGAATGTGCGAAGAAAAAAAATGTACCTGCGAATCCCGCATCGGGTTCGCCTTGGCCTTATATCCGGGTTTACTGAAACGTCTCCGGCAAACGCCTATGAATCGCGATACGAAAAAAATGATTGAGGCGACGTTAAGCCGGGTCGAAAACATCGATGAAGTTTACAGGAGCCTTCCTTCCGAACCCTACAACGCGGACTTGCTCGCACAGGAAATATTGAATATAAAATAATTTTACCCTGCCCGTAACTTTTTCCTCCGATTTCTATCCAATCAAGTAAAAGGAGGATTATTCATGCATTCAATTATTACAGTGGACAAAACGGCATGTACGGCTTGCGGGTTGTGCAGCACAGTCTGCACTCATCACCTGCCCTTCGATGAGAGGGGGAACGCCGGCGCCGAACCGCAGGGTTGCATCGGCTGTCTGCATTGTTACCGGGCCTGCTCCCGACATGCAATCAGGCTGAACGGAAATACCGGGGGAGAAGATTTTGATCAAGGAACCATGGCCGGGATTAATGAACAGAACCTGCTTGCGTTCATGGCGCGGAGAACCAGTACCCGCATGTACCGGGACCGGGAGGTACCGCGGAACATACTTGAGAAATTGACGGAAGCGGCCCGCTACATTCCGTCCGGCGGAAATGCTCACGCCTGCGAAATAACCGTCATAACCCTGCGGGATACCCTTGACCGGCTGAGGGCGGAAATTGACCGGCTGTTCATCGGTAAAACCAGGCTCCTGAAAAATCCGCTTGTCCGCATATTGGCCTATCCGTTTGCGGACCGGCAGACCAGGGAGTTTTTGAAAAAGCCAGCCTATCTGAAACCCGTCTTTAATCTGGCGGACATGGCCGAACAGGGCGGAGACCCAATATTTTACAATGCTCCTGCGGCTGTCATCATTCATTCGGAACAGCTCATTCCCACTCCGCAGGAGGACAGCGTACTGGCGGCCTACAATATGGTGCTGATGGGCCAGGCCCTGGGACTGGGTTCCTGTTATGTATCCATGGCCCGGAACGCGCTTAATACCAGCGGCCGGTGCAGGCGGATTGCGGCTGTGCCGGATAACCACCACATCCATGCAGTGCTCCTGATTGGGTATCCCCGCTTCAAAAATCTCAGAATTCCGCGCAAAGGACCGGGGAAGGTTCATTGGGTGAATGAAGAAAGAAGGTAGAACCAGGGGCATATGGAAAGTGTTCACCCTGCCCATGAATACTACGGCGGTCCAGGGAAGTGCAGCTGCTGCCGGACATGTATCCCTTCTAACCTGCCTAATCTTTTTTTCCATGACGGATTATGCTACAATTCATGACTATGGAACACAACGATTTATTCAACCTTAATGGAAAAGTTATTGTCATTACCGGGGGCTGCGGGGTGCTCGCGGGAGCCATGGCGAAAAGCCTTGTCGCTTCAGGCGCCGGTGTGTCCCTCTGGGGCAGGGGAAAAAGCCGGCCTGTTGCAGGGGCGGTTGAAGCCCTTGCTCGGGAGACGGGCCGAAAGGACCTGATCCACGGCGTAACCGTGGATGCGGGAGACAAGGCTGCTCTGGAAGGCGCCCTTGCTCAAACCGTCAGGGAGTTCGGTGAACCGGAGGTACTCATAAACGGCGTGGGAGGGAACAAGTCGAAGAGTCCCTTCCTCGATGCGGATCTTGCCTCCTTCAGGGAAATACTGGATATGAACATCCTCGGGGGCCTCGTGCTTCCCACCCAGGTGTTCGCTTCCCGCTGGATAGAGAAAAAAATCAGGGGCTCCATAATCAACATCGCCAGCATGGCATCCTACCTGCCGCTTTCCGGGGTGTGGGCCTACGGGGCTGCCAAGGCCGGTGTCATGAACCTGACTGCGGCCTGTGCAAAGGAATTCGCGCCCAACGGCATCCGGGTCAACGCCATAGCTCCCGGTTTTTTTATCGGCAACCAGAACCGCCGCCTCCTTGTCGCGGATGATGCCACCGGAGAACTCACGGAAAGGGGAAAGTCAGTCATAGCCCACACGCCCTTCGGCCGCTTCGGCGAAGCTTCGGAACTGGGCGGGGTTACCGTGTTTCTCGCGAGCGGCAGGGCCAGCGGGTTTATTACCGGCGTTACGATACCTGTTGACGGCGGTTATCTTGTGCACAATATTTAGGAGAACGACAGGATAAACCTGCAGCAGCCATGAATATTCCTGATCAGTCCCGCATTCCCATCCTCGAAGCCCTGTCGCGCTACACGCAGGGTAATCCCGCCTACTTCCGCATCCCGGGTCACAGGGGACCCCGGGGCATCAATG
>SPDA01000125.1 GCA_004525155.1 Spirochaetales bacterium | reverse complement strand
TTGTCAAACCCTGTCCTCCTTGTTTCAGTATAGGGCGGGGGGGAAGCTGGGGTCAAGCAAAGATTTTATTTAGACATTGATTTATATCGGAGTTTTTCGCGGTAGCAAGGAACATAGTTGCTATTTACTCACTGTTTGTTATATTTTCTGTCCTCGTGGCCGCCGAGTTAGCCGATCCCCCAGCGCTCCGTTGCGGCCCGCACAATACCGTCCACCAACTGTTCAAAGGTCCAGCCGCCGGCGTAGGCTTCCAGAGGCAGGTCGCTGTAGTCTTTGTTGAGGCCGGGCAGGGCATTGATTTCGAGGATGTAAGGCTTGTCGCTGTCATCACCATCTAAGCGGAAGTCCACCCGGGAGACGTCACTGCAGCCCATGACGCGGAACACGGCAGCGGAAAGCCTTTGAAGTTCGTCCAGAAGTTCCGCGCTTATGTTCGCGGGGCAGGTAAAGTGAAAATCCTCGGCCAGGTCCGTTTTCGCCTTGTTGGTGTAGAGCCCCGCCTCGGATTCTCCGTATTCATGGAGGTTCACTTCCATGGCCGGGAAAAAGGTGAGTTCCGGCGGCAGCACCTCGGGGGCGGTGCGGTCGTTGAGCCGGCGCGCCGCAAAGGGCTTCAGGTTACCGATAAAGCCCACGGTTAGTTCCCTTCCCTTTATGTAGCGCTCACAGAGGATGGGCTGCCTGTAGCGTGCGAGCATGTCCGAGAGCACTTCCCGCAGTTCGGAAACGGTATTTACGATACTTTTCGCAGACACCCCCACGCCCGTTCCTTCCCTGCTCGGTTTGAGGAAGAGCGGAAACCGGAGGTCGCCGCCGTCGGCCAGGTCGTCGTAAATCTCCTCGTCCGGATGGTCGAATACCTGGAACTCAGGCGTGGGCAGGCCGTGATAGTGGAGGATGCGCTTGGTAAGGGGTTTGTCCAAAGTTGCGGCTAAGGCGAGCACCCTGCTGGCGGTGTAAGGTATGCGGAGCATTTCCAAAACCGCGGGTACATGGGATTCCCTGCTGTCCCCCAGATGGCCCTCGGCGATGTTGAAACAAAGGTCGGGCCCAAAGGCGACAAGTTTTCCCGCAAGGTCGAAAGGCATGTCTATGCGGCCTTCAAAAAATTCGGCCTTGTGGCCGAGAGATTCCAGAGCTTCCACAAGATATTTAATCGTCTTGGGATTATCCAGATCGTCCCACTGTTCCGCGGGCATGCCGTCCCAGACCGGAGCATTATCTTTCAGATTGCCGCAAACCGCTATACGCATGCGTCGACCCTAGAATTTTTTATTCCCTTTGTCAAGCCGGATTGGTTGACTTAACCGGAAGCCTGCGTATAAGCTTTCCGCAATACCATGGATCCGAACAGCATCCTAAGCCTGGCCGCGGACGCCGGCCAGATAATACTTGAGAACGGCGGTGAAACCTACCGCGTGGAAGAAACAATAAACCATATCTGCTCCGCCTTCGGCATGACCGTGTCCGACTGTTTTGCCCTGCCCACGGGCATCATGCTGAGCGTCGTGGACCGCGAGCAGAAATCCTACTCCCTGGTCCGGCGCATAACGAAGCGGTCCATAGACCTGGAAAAGATTTCCCGGGTCAACAACCTCGTCAGGAATCTTAAACCGGACGAACGGTACAACCAGATTCATAAAAACCTCAAACGCCTAGATTCCGCCAGGCCCTACCCGGCTTTTTTATTCATTCCGGCAGGCGGATTATGCGCCGCCTGTTTTACCTGGCTTTTCGGCGGGAGCCTGCGGGAGGCGGCTGTGGCTTTTGCTGTCGGTCTTATCCTCAAATTGTTTACCTACCTCCTGGGCCTTATCCGGTTCAATCATTTTTTCTCGAATCTGACGGGAGCCGTGCTGGCCGCGGCCCTGGCGCTTGTAAGCGTCCGTCTCGGCCTGGCGGCAAAGGCGGACATGATAATTATCGGCTCCATCATGCTCCTGGTGCCGGGGATTCTGATTGTGAACTCGATCAGGGACATCATGGCCGGGGACCTGGTGGCGGGGGTCGCCAGACTTGTGGAAGCCTTTATCCTGGCAGCCGCCATAGCCGCGGGCAACGCCATCGTCATTGCCCTCTGGGTTCTGATGGGGAAGGGCTCCTTATGATCCTGGCGCCGGTGGCGGTTTCCATGGCAGCAACCTTCGGTTTCACCATTATCCTGCATATCCGGGGGGTTAAAATGCTTGCCGCGGCCGCGGGCGGAGGCATCGGCTGGCTCGTCTATCTCGTGCTGTTCAAAGTGACATCCTCCGCAACCTTTGCCTCTTTCGCGGCATCCCTGGCGGTCGGCGTATTTTCCGAAATTATGGCGGCGGCATTCAAATCCCCTGCAACGGTTTTTACCGTCTGCGCCATCATCCCCCTGGTTCCGGGCAGCGGCATTTACTACACCATGTGGGAATCAATTCAAAAAAATTCGGCGAAATCAATTTCGCTGGGTATCGAAACCCTGTTCATCGCCGGGGCCATTGCCATGGGCCTGGCCGTATCATCCTCCGTTTTCAGGATTATTTCGGCTGCCGCGAAACCGGGGAAGCGGAAACGCCCAGGGCGCGGACCCAGGCGTGTATAAGGATGCCGAAAGCGACGCTTACGTTAAGAGACGCCTTTCTGCCTGAAAGAGGAATCGTCACCCTGCCGAGACGCCCATCAGCCAGGCGCAGGGCTTCGGGACTGACGCCCAGTTCCTCGGAACCGAGTATGACGATGCCTTCGTCCGGAAACAGGAATTCGTCGATGGGCGTGCCTCCCTGTTCCAGGGCAAACAGGTTCCGCTCTCCTTCGAGCGTGCGTATATCTGCCGTTTCCCAGGGTATGAAACCGGTGCAGCCCATGGCGGTACGCTCCGCCCGCCTGTGGCCCGGGGATGCCGTCATTCCGGATATCAGAATTTTTTCCACACGGTAGGCGCCCGCTGTCCTGAACACGGCGCCCACATTGTAGGGACTCCGGATATCCTCCAGGTAAATACGCAGGGGAAGACATCCGCGTGCCCCTGCCGCAGGAAACACGGGATCCGTGTCCGCCCCGGACGCGTGTGAATATAAAAAGTCCCATTCAGCAGGTTCGGCGCCCAGGTGTGACAACAGGGCATGCCTGCATCCGTTCAAGGCCCGCAGCAGATCCCCGGCGGGTAAAGAGTGCGCCGCACCGAGCTTTCCGCCCAAATCGGCAAAGAGGATTTCCATTCCCGGCGGCAGCCAGCTTTCTCCGGCAGCGGCCGCGCAGAGGTCTGTAAGGTAAACGAGATCCGGAACCCTGCCCGCACGTAGATTCAGCTCGCTGGCCTGGATAATGAGAGATAATTTACGCAGCCGGGTCCTTGGGGGAAGTTTCCTCAGTTTGGCAACAGTCATGGTCTTTTAGTACGCGTTCTTGAGCAGTTCGAACATGTCCTCGGTGGACAGGGGAACAGGCAGATGGGCGACGCCTTCGAATTGCCTCGCAATATCCGGAATCTCGGCCAGGTCCCCGAATTTTATCCCGAAATCGCTTAAGCGCAGGGGAAGGCCGAGGGAAGCGATAAGATGCCGCATATACCCCACCAGGTACTGGGCGGTATCCAGGGTCCGTCCTTCTGTCGATTCGCCTATGGCATCCGCGAGGGCCGCGATTTTTTCCGGGCAGATGCGCACGGCCCACTCGAGAAGGTGCGGAATCATCACGGTTGCCACACTGGATTGCGGAACCCGCAGCTTGCCGCTTATGGCGTGGGAAAGTGCGGATCCGATACCCTGCATGGACGTACTCAGGCCCATGGCGGTCAAGAGCCCTGCCTGCGCAGCGGCAAAACGGGTCTCGAGGTTATTAAGTTCCGTCATGGCGCGCTTCACATTTCCCACGATGTACTTGAATGCCTGGTACAGTAGGCTTTCAGACACAAAATTGTTCTTAAGCGATATGATTCCTTCAAGGGCGCTTAAAAAAGCGTCCAGCATGGTGGTTGCCGTCAGCTTTGCGGAAAGCGAGAGGGACAGGGCCGGATCGATAACCGCCGCCGAGGCAAACACACCGGTATGCAGGAATTTAGCCTGCCTGTCCCGGGCATCAACCACGACACAGGTATCCCCGAGCATAAAGGGGTTTCTGCAGGTGGAAGGAATTTCAACATAGGGAACGCGGGGGCCCGAAAACGGCTCTCCGGAAAGATGCTTATCGATATTTGACCCGGAAACCGCCAGGGCTGCGGTGCACTTGGCAAGACTCAAGGCGCGGACTCCTCCAAGACCGACCACGGCCTGGATCCTGCCGCTCCTTGCGAGGCTGACAGCCTGGTCCACAGCGCTGCTCGTGGAATGGGACATGATGTCCCGGAACGTCATGCATTGAATGCCCGAAGCGGCAAGATGCTGTTCCACCCTGTCCACATGCTTCCATTCATTTAAAACGCCTTCAGTCACAAGAAGCACCCTGGTTCCCAGAGGTTTTACCAGGGAACCCAGGCGGGTTAGAGAATCCAAACCAAGTACAGTTTTTGTTGGAAGATACAGGGTGAAATCCGGCATATACATCAAAGCATATCAGAAAAAAAAAGGCGGGAATAGATTCCCGCCTTTTATATCGTAATCATATTTTCTCATAGGTCAAAAAGCTGCATCAGCCTGTCCGCTACGGTTTCGATTACCTTGTCCGAGAGATAGGAGGGATCTTTCAGTTTTTCCTTTACTTCCATGACACGATCCATCCTTACATCGGGAGACAGCTTTACGCTTTCAGAAACCTGATACAATTCGGCCAGGGATTTCGCTTCCTCTGAAACAGTTATGGAGTCTGTGCTGTCCCGTTTTTCGACCCGGGATGATTTCTCTGTTTTATTAAGTTTAGAAACAGGATCAACAGGTCCTAAACGTTCTATAGTCATAGCCCAATCCCACCTTTCACTTTAATCTATCGACACATTCCATTATAGATTTTAACTCTTTTTATTTCCAGATACAATAAGGGTAAATTCCCCTTTTATCAAGGTTTTTGCCTTAAATTCTTCAAAAATCGCCTGACTTTTACCGGAAATGTACTCTTCGTGCATCTTTGTCATCTCTCTTCCCAGGACCATATTGGATTCTGGTTTTATTTCGGCAATATCCCCCAATAATTTAACTATTCTATGGGGGGATTCAAATAAAATAAAAGATTCTTCCCTCTCGAACAGTTCTTTCAGCCTTTTTACCCGTTTACCCTGTTTCGGCGATAAAAAACCCTCAAATATGACGCTCTTCCCCGCAAAACCGGCCACGCTCAGGATGGTAGTGACTGCGGATACTCCGGGTATGGGTATGACCTCATGGCCCGCGGCGCGCGCCTCCCTCACAAGCATGGACCCAGGATCGCTTAAAGCCGGTGTTCCCGCATCCGTCACATAGGCGACATTTTTCCCGCCCTGAAGCTGGGCGAGCACCGCTGACGTTCCCTTAAGTTCCCTGTGAGCGTAACAGCTTATAACAGGCTTGTGGATATCGTAGGCGGACAGGAGTTTCCTGGTGTGCCGCGTGTCCTCACAGGCGATAATATCCACCTCTTTCAGCGCTTCCAGGGAGCGGAACGTGATATCTTTCAGATTACCGATAGGCGTGCCCACAATAAACAAACTGCTCATAGTCTTACAGTACAATTGGATTGACATTTTGCCAAGGAAAATAGAGGATTTTAACCATGATTGCCATCGCCGTGACAGGCGCCGTCATTGTCGCCGCCCTGCTGCTCCTGTTCCTGCTCAGGAAAAAGGAACCCGCCGGTTCGGGGAATCCTCCCCCCTCACGCACCGGGCAGCCGGAAACTAAACCCTGCCCTCTCTGCGGTTCACAGCTTGTAAAAACAGAGCGGGTGCATTCCGCGCTTTTTCCGGGCAGGGAGGACAAGCTGATGCACATTTTCGGCTGCCCCTACTGTTACCCGGCAAACCGGGAAAGGGAACGCAGATGCCCCGCCTGCCGCAAAACCCTGGCGGACGACGGCTACCTCATAGCCCGGGTCTTCGAAAAACCCGGAAAAACCCATGTGCACGTCTTAGGATGCACCGGCTGCAGGCACGGGTGAAGATTCACCCCGGCAGCGGTTTAGGCCGTCATGGCGGATGGACGCTTGTCCCGGATATGACAATTTACATATTGCATCAGGCAGGAGGTTAGTGTAGATTTCTCCCCATGAAAGAAATGCAGAGAACACACACCTGCGGCGCCCTGACCGGGGCGGATGCGGGTAAAAAAGTGATATTGAACGGC
>SPDA01000530.1 GCA_004525155.1 Spirochaetales bacterium | reverse complement strand
GTACTCTTTTTTCTTCTCGCGAACGTCGTCCGGATACCTCTTCTTTCCAACCTGGAACTCAAGATGCTTAACGTTCATTTTAATTTCAAGAACGTCATTACCAAGACGAACATCCAGGAAGGTGTCAGCATCGAAACGCGTAATCCGAAGATATCCCCGGACATTCTCATCGTCGGTATTGATTTCCGGAGCCTTAATGATTTCGGCAAATGGCCTTTCCCCCGGTACAGGCACGCCAACCTCATCGATTCCTTCTCCCGGATAAAGAACCAGGGGGAAAGGGAAAACTCCCTGTTTCTCGATGTTTTTTTCATAGAGCCCGACGCAAAGGCCTACGACGACGCTCTGGTCATAAAAAGCATGGTGGATAACGGCAGGGTATTTCTCGAAACGGTACTTGATGAAATACCCCTTACATCGGACCTCGAGGAAGACTATACCAGGCGCCAGGAACTCCTCTATGAAGGATCCGGTGAGATTACTAATGTGACCGGACCCTGGGAATTCATGGATTCCTACCTGGGGTTACAGCCCCCCCTGCAGCCCTACGCCAAGGCTGCGCACGGTTTCGGTCACGCAAATTTTCAGAAAGACTTGGACCAGACCTACAGGAGGCAGCCGCTGGTTGCCAAGTCCACTGTCCTTCTTGAAAATTTCCGATACGAGGATTTGAGCCCGCAGACGATCATATACCCGGAAGAATTCGAGAGGCTCGCCTGGTTCGATAAAAACGGTGAACAGCATAACATTCCCTATCCTTTAACGGTGAAAAATCTGGAAGCGCTTGGCACCACGCTCAAGGCAAAGGCGCCGCTTAAAACTGAAGATACGGACAATGACGGCAAGCCGGATATCTCATATTATATTATCCGGCGATACAAGGACCATTTTGTGCCGTCCATTACCCTGGCCCTGGCGCTCAACTATTTTAATAAAAAGCCCGGCGACATAAAAGTTACCCTGGGGGAGGATATCCTCATTCCGGCGCCGCAGTATTTTGATCTTGAAAAACAGGAATGGGTTCCCTACGCGCTTACCCTCAAGGAACCTGTCGTCGACGAAGACGGGAACGTGGTTGAGGAGGGCAGGAAACAGGTGCTGCCCGAAATACGCATTCCCATAGACAAGAACGGCCAGATGCTCATCAACTTCATGGGGCACCCGTCTTTCGCGGACGCGGGAGGCAGGCAGACATTCCCCATACGAAGTTATTCCGGTTACGCCGCGAGAGTACCTAGTCCGGATCCCAATACCTGGCCTCGAACCAAGGCTGTGGGAAATAAAATGATCATGGTGGGCGCTTTTGCCAGAGGAATTGCAACCGATGAAAAAACGACGCCCTACGGGCTCATGTACGGCGTTGAAATTCATGCCAACGCGCTGAATACCATAGTCATGAACAACTTTCTAAAAAATGTGCCAATCTGGGTTGACGGCATCATTCTGCTCGTTCTTGTTCTTTTTACCACGTTTACGGCATCGCGTCTTTCCACAATCCTTTCACTCATCGTGACCATTGTACTCATCATTGCCTTCTTTATCGGCGTCAGTCTTGTGTTTGACGAAATGGCATACGTGGTCAATTTCAGCACCAACGGCATCGCCATGTTTCTGACTTTCCTCTCCATTGTCGTGTACAGGATAATGACCGAGGAGAAAGACAAGGCGAGAATAAGGGAAACGTTCGGTAAATATGTCAGTCCCAAGGTCGTTGAGCAGATACTGGAAAACCCGCCTGAACTTGGCGGGGTAGACAAGGACCTTACCGTATTTTTCTCCGACATCCGCGGATTTACCACGCTCTCCGAAACCATGACTCACCAGGAACTCGTGAATCATCTTAACCTGTATCTTACCGCAATGACGGACATCATTCTCGAATACCAGGGTACCCTCGACAAATACGTGGGCGACGAAATTATGTGTTTCTGGGGAGCGCCCGTGCCCCAGGATGACCATGCCCTTATCGCCTGCAAGAGCGCCCTCAAGCAGATCGAGGTGCTCAACGAACTCAACAGTAACTGGCCCCCTGAAAGAAGGATAAATATAGGAATCGGGCTTAACTCTGGAATTATGACTGTCGGCAACATGGGTTCCATGGGAAGGATGAACTACACGCTGATGGGAGATAATGTTAACCTGGGAGCGCGCCTGGAAGGGACTAATAAGGAATATCATACGACCATCATAATAAGCGAGAATACCTATTCACAGGTTAAGGACAAGGTGATTGTGAGGGAATTGGACAATATCCGTGTTAAAGGAAAAAACAGATCTGTACTCATTTATGAACTTCTTGACTGTGTTGACGGGCTCGAACCTCCGCTTAAAACCGATAATGGAAAGAAGAGAAGGTAGAAAACGCGGACACCTGTTCGCCGTTCTCGCCATTTTTGTCTCCCTGGCCTCAGGCTGCGGAATAGAATCGTACCCTTATCTGGAGCCGCCGGAACTTTCCTCTATAATTGAGCCCCTGGAGAGCGAGCTGCGGTTCCGCTTCACAAACTACGCGGGAAATAACATTAATTATTTTGAAGGCTATGAAGTTTATTACAAATTTTATTCGGCAGCTGCCGGTGATACGACGCTCACGACTGAAACTTCCATTATTGATGCAGTGAAAACGAGGGAAAAACTTCTTTCCTATAACTACCGGAGGTTCTATTCCCT
>SPDA01000516.1 GCA_004525155.1 Spirochaetales bacterium | reverse complement strand
CCTCACTGTCATGGGAAGCCTCACCCTGGATACGGAGGCGCTGAAACGTCTGAAGGAGCGCCTGTCGCCCGATCTTGATGACCGCGAGATCGAACGCGTGGAAAAATCATCCGACTTCGGGATTCTGACGGACGAGCTCAACAGGATACGGGATGTAGAGAAACACCTTGTCCGGTACGTGTATACCTTCGTGCCTACGGACGATGAAAACACGGCGCTGTTTATCGTTGACGCTGACGTGAAGGATCTTCTTGCCGCGAAGGATGCGGGGGAGGCAGTGGACGAGGAGGAGTTCTCTCATTTCGGCAGTGTTTTCGACATTTCCGGTTTCGATACGGCGAAGGAAGTCATACGGGACAGGGTTTCTCTCGTGGAGAACGAGTATTCCACTGACGAGGCTTTCAAGGTCAGTTCCATTACCGGGTATGCGCCGGTTTTCGATACTGACGGGCGCACCCTGGTCGCTGTTCTCGGCCTGGACATGGTCGATACCGATGTGAGCCTGGTCTTGAGAAATGTTACCAGGATCTCCCTTCTTATTACCGTAATCGCCGTGGCCCTGTCTCTTGCGGCGTCCATCGGCATGGGGGCTTTATTCACCAGGGGAATAATCAGGCTGGACAGGATTGTCCGCGGCTTTGATCAGACGAACCTCGATGTGCGCTCGGACATCAGCTCGAGGGACGAAGTCGGCCGCCTGGGATCGAGTTTCAACGAGATGGCCGATACCATCCAGAACTACAGCGTCCAGCTGGAATCCCTGTTAAACGCTTTCAAACGTTTCGTTCCCCATGAATTCATCCAATTTCTCGATAAAAAAAGTATCCTCGATGTGCGTCTCGGGGACCAGGTTCAGAAGAAAATGACGATCATGTTTTCCGATATCAGGTCCTTTTCCGAATTGTCGGAATCGATGACGCCGGAGGAAAATTTCAAATTTCTCAATTCCTATCTCAGCAGGGTCGGACCCGAGATCCGCGCCCACGGCGGGTTTATAGACAAGTATATCGGCGACAGTATCATGGCACTTTTCCCGGAAAAGCCGGAAGACGCCCTGCGTGCCGCGATAGCCATGTTCGGGAAACTCATAGAATACAACGGGCACAGGCAGTCCACGGGTTATATTCCCATCGGCATAGGCATAGGGCTGCACACCGGCAGCCTCATGCTCGGCACCCTCGGCGAACATGAACGCATGGACGGATCCGTAATATCGGATGCGGTAAACCTCTGTTCGCGGCTCGAAAGCCTGACCAGAATGTACGGAGCGTCCATCCTGCTGAGCGGCGTCACCCTCGATCTGCTGCCTGATAAAAACAGCTACGGCTGCCGATTTGTGGACAAGGTCCAGGTAAAAGGTAGAAAGGAGCCGACAACGATCTACGAGGTGTTCGATACGGACCCGGCAGACATGGTTATCAGGAAACGGGATTCATTACAAGACTGGAACGGTGCGGTAAAGAGCTACTTCTACCGCCGTTTCAGGGAAGCCTTCAAGATACTGTATGAGCTCAAGAAAAATAATCCGGACGATGTCCTGTACGACATTTTCTTGCGTCGCTGCGTCAGGCACATAAAAACCGGCGTTCCCGATGACTGGCAGGGTGTTGAGGTGCTGCAGAGCAAATAAGCCCCGCTCCCAGCCGCCGACCGCTTTTCCGGATTATGAAAGCCTTTGTACGTCCATACCGGGCAGCGTCAAGACACAGGTTATGCATCCGGGAATCTCGTCCTTTCTGTGTGTAACATAGAGAAGGTTCGTATCCGTAATGCTTCCGATTCGTTCTACCGCTTCAAGAACCCGTCCGCGGTTTACAGGGTCCAGCCCCTGGCAGGGTTCGTCGAGGATGAGCATGGCCGGTTTTTTTACCATTGCCCTGGCAATAAGGACAAGACGCTGTTCACCGAAGGAGAGCTGCGGGAAGGGGCGACCGGCCAGATGACCGATGCCGAGAAACAAGGCAATGTCTTCCGCCCGTTTTACCTGTTCCCTCGAACAGCGCCTGTAGAGGCCCGTTGAATCGAAAAAACCGGAAAGGATGACGTCCAGGGCGGAAATGTTTTTCCTGTAGCGCGTCTGCAGGTGCGGCGTCAGGACTCCTATCCGCTGCCTTGCCTCCCACACCGACTGGCCGCCGTCCACGGGAACGCCGAAGACACGGATGCTGTTTGCATAGGACTGAAGGTTTTCCCTCGTTATAAGGTTTAAGATAGTCGTCTTTCCCGATCCATTGGGACCAAGGATGCTCCAGTTCTCCCCTGCCCGCACGGTCCAGGTAAGATTGTCCAGCACCCTGCGTCCGTCATATTCCACCGTAACCCGGTCGAACTCAATGACAGGCGCGGCTGGAGGAGCCGGGCCTGGTTCCTTTAACGGAAAGTGTTCAGACTCATTCAAGGCTGATGTACCGGTATCGGGGAGGGCATAGAGACCGGTAAATCCGCTGCCGCCCAGTACCTCCTCCCGAGGTCCCTGATCGGTGATGAGCCCCTCTCTCACGGTCAGCACATGGGTTATCCAGGGAAATATTTCCTCCTGCCTGTGGGTTACGAGGATTATGCTCAACCCGGAGGAGACAAGACTGCCGAGTTCCCTGCCGAGAAGGGTGCAGGCTGTATCATCAAGCCCGTCAAAGGGTTCGTCAAGTATGAGCAGTTTCGGTTTTCGAAGAAGGGCCCTGGAAATGAAGACCTTGCGCAGTTCTCCGGAAGAGAGGG
>SPDA01000236.1 GCA_004525155.1 Spirochaetales bacterium | reverse complement strand
GTCTCTGCCCTCGCTTTCATGATGACCTGGAAATGCGCCCGCTCGAAAATTCTATTCGGGGGCGGCAAGGGTGGGCTTAAAATAAACCCCGCTGATTATAAGGGCAGGAGTCTCGATTTCTTCGACACCCTCGCGAATTTCGGGCATTACCTTTTTTTGGTAACCGGACCTTTGCGGGATGTCCCCGCGGGCGATGTCGGATGCGGACCGAGGGAGATAGGCCACATGTTCGAGGGGTTCAAGTCCACCCTGCACGATCTCGCGAAAATGGTGTACGGGTATAAGGAAAAAGCCAGCTTTATAGGAAACAAGGTCATCTCTCTCGAACATGCCCGGAAAATACTCGCGGAGAATTTTCATATCGACCACATGAACAAGAAGGCCATACGGGAGCTCGTGACCAACGAAAAGTACCTGGAACTGGTCTCCGCGGCGCAGATTACCGGAAAACCTTTTATGGGCATAGCGGCCCGGGGGGCGGCAACGGGACTCGGCCTGTGCTACAGCGTTCTCGCAGCTGTAACGAAACTCTTCCTCGACGGGAAGTGGGAGCCTCAATCTCCGCTCACGGCGCGGGAAAAAGACCTGCTTCAGAAAACGGCGGAGATAAAGGAACCCGCGCTCCTTGACAAAGGAGGTATCGATATAATTTCCGACGGCGACTGGGAATCCCTCAAAATCATTTATGGAAAACTGCTGAAGGATAAAACGGTCGTTGTTCAGGGTTCAGGCAAGGTAGGCGGGGCCGCCATCGACGAGCTCAAGGCTTTCGGGATAAATGTCACAGCCATAGCGGACAGGGAAGGGGCTGTCATGGGAGACCACCTGGACATCGATGAGCTTCTGGAGGCGGCAAAAAAAGAAGACACCGTAATCAATGTCAAAAAAAACGTAAGGGAGGTTGTCCACGGTGCGGAGGAAGGCACTGTGATACTCGGGCTCCCCTGCGATATTCTGATTCCCGCTGCCCTTGAAAACACCATTACCGTATTCAACGCCGGCAGCATAAAGGCGAAACTCATGGTCTGCGGATCCAACGGTCCTTCTACCTCCAAGGCGGAAACTATTCTCTTTCGCAAGGGGATAACAGTTGTGTACGATTTTCTCGCCAACGGCGGCGGTGTCACCGTATCCTACTTTGAATGGCTGCGCAATCTCGCGGAAAGGTTTAAGTACGAGGCGGAGGTCATTGACAAGCGCGGGTTCGATATCAATATCATGGATCCCTACATTATGCCCGAGTTCAAGGAAAGGATTAAAAACATACTGTCAAGGGAAGAGTCGGATGAAGTGACCATGGAATGGAACCTGCTTTTAAGGGACATCATGTTTTCGGCGGTCCATGAAGATTATGATGCCGCAAAATTGGAAGGCGTTTCAATGAAAACTGTGGGATTCGCAAATACGATACTCCGCGTGCTTACCGCCGTCTTTCTTGCAATGCCCGGTAATAAACGCGATGAATACTGGCGTTCCCTGCCCGGAAAAGCGAAAGAACGGTTTGTCCCTTTTTTCACCCACCCGGAAGCGGAACTTATCAACAGGGATGTCCGTTCGATAGCGCGGGAGCTGTTTGACCGTGAGCTTTAACGCTAACCAATCTTCTTGGTGAAAAACGACACCGCCTGAATGCCGAATACGGAAATTACCGTTACGATAACGCCGGCGATTACCACGCCCGCGGCGACCGCGAGAATTGTTTTTTTCATGTTGAGTCCCAGTATCCAGGCTCCCAGGGTACCGGTGTAGGCCCCGGTCACCGGCAGGGGAATGGCCACGAATATCATGATTCCCCAGTAGCCGAACCTTTCCACCTTGGCCTTGATCTTTGTTCGAGCCCTTTCTATGAGCCTGCCGATGAGTTTTTCATACACCCTGATTTTTAAGAGCAGCCGGTGCAGGGTCGAGAGGAAGAGGAAGAGCAGGGGAGCGATAAGCGCATTGAGCGCCACGCAAAAGAGATACGCAGCGTACCAGGGTACGCCTTTCGCCAGAGCATAGGGTATGGCGCCGCGAAGTTCCGAAATCGGCAGAAGGGAAAGAATCCCGGAGAATAGAAAGGTATGAAGTGTCATTCTGTGATGTCCTCGGCACCAACTATAATGGAAAGAAGGGATTTTTCCAAGCGGGGGGCCCAGGCAGGGAACCCCGACCCATACTGAACATGGTTTACCAGGGTCCTTCGCTTTTGTAGACTACCTTCCCGCCTGTTATTGTCATGAGAACTTTTATATCGTGAATCCGGTCTGCGGGAACTGCCGACGGGTCGTCGGACAGGAGCGTCATGTCCGCAAGTTTGCCCGGTGTAATGGATCCTTTTTCCTTCTCCATAAACTCCGCGTAGGCCGAACCCATGGTATAGGCCCGAATCGCTTCTACCGCTGTGATGCGTTCAGGGGAATCCCTGTTTACCGTGTTCTCGATTATTCGCAGGGGGTTTACAGTCGATTCACCGGGAATATCGGAACCGAAAGCGAGGGGAATCCCGGCGTCTAAAATGGACCGGTAGGGGTAGGCCTGTCTTGCGCGCTCTTCGCCGAGCAGAGCCCTGTCTTTTTCCGGGGATACCAGGGCTGCGGGCTGCACGGACATGACCATGCCCAGTTCCCTGATGAGGGGAAGGTCCTCCCTGCTGACCAGCTGCGCGTGTTCGATGCGCAGGCGCAGATTTCTAATACGGGGACGGCGCTCCGCTTCTCTTGCCGCGGCCGTGACCAGCTCATGGACCGCCCTGTCGCCGATGGCGTGGAAGGCTGTCTGTCTGCGGCGGAGAGCTGTTTCAGCGATAATGGCTTCAAGCCGGCGCTGAGAAATGGCCGCCATGCCGGCATTCATGCCGCCGGAATGATCTCCCTCCCCGCCGGAGTAGGGTTCCATAAGCCAGGCTGTTTTCGTGGAAAAGGTGCCGTCCAGAAAGTATTTCCGCGGACCCCTCCGTACCATGGCGCCCGGAAAAGGCGTAACATCCATCCAGGCGGCCAGTGCCGGCATAATGCCTAAGGACCAGCAGGAGATGCGGAGGCTTAAATTGCCCCGCCTCCGGTAACGCTTGTATTCCGAGACGGTGATGGGCACCCAGGTATTGTCCTGCACGGAGGTGATGCCGTTTTCCCTGAACAACTTGAGGGCCTGATCGAGAAGCCTCCGCCGCGTTGCGCCGTCAAAGTTCATCTTCTTCTGTCGCATTATCTGCAGAGGAACCGCGGCCGTTTCCCTGAGGATGCCTGTGGGTTCGCCGGATTCGTCCCGGATTATCATCCCGCCCTCCGGGTCCGGCGTGGAGCGGGTTATTTTAAGCTGCTTTAACACCAGGGAATTGACCCAGGCGCCGTGCCCCGAATACTGAAAGAGCACTACGGGGTTCTCCGGAAAGGACCGGTCGAGGATGTCCTTGTGAGGCATCCTGCAGGTGGTGTAGTCCCATCCGCTGCCGCTTAAAAGTTCCCCTGGCTTGGCATTCGTATAGTGGGCTTTAAGAAAGGGAATGACCTGCTCGCAGGATATGACGGCCAGGTTGGGACTGGAATGGAAATCTCCCGCGGCCAGGAGATGCACGTGATCATCGTTGAAACCGGGTATGAGGGTTTTCCCTTTCGCGTTCATCAGGGTTACTCCCGCAGCTTCGATGTCCTCCCCGAACCTGCCCCGGGCTGCCTTTAGGGTTTCCTCCGTGGAACCGGTGAACACAATCCTCTCTCCGGAAGTCAGCACCGCTTCGGCTCCCGGCAGATTGTCGTCCATGGTCAGGATCCGCGCATTCGTGATAAGCATATGAGTCATAGGTACTCAGGATAATAGCCCTTCAGACGGGGGAGGCGCAATCCCAGAAGGCCCTTACTATGGGAGAATCCATCCGCCTTTTGTGAACGCAGAGGCCTACCTCGTAGGGTTCGAGAGCAGGTTTCAGGCCGAGAATGCGGATTTCATCCTGAAACAGACTGTTTTCAATAACCAGTTTCGGCACCACCCCGGCACCGCAGCCCAGGCGCACCATGGAAAGTATTGCCTCGTGTCCCGCGACCTCGGCGTATACATTCGGTTTTATTCCCTTTTCCTTAAACCATGCTTCCACCCGCTTCCTCGAAATCGCCTGTTCCGCCAGGATCATGGGCACCTGCCGCAAGTCCTGGGGATTTCTGTCGAGCATGGCCGCAACCTCGCAGGAAACCTTCGGACCAATGAAGACCAGGGGCGTAACGGTAATGGTTTTAAAGAGCAGGTTTTTCGGTATGGTTTCCGGTTTCGCGGCCACCGTCAAGTCGGCGGTCCCCGCCTGTACCTTTTCGATGGCGTTTGCCGCGTCCCCCGTCTGCAGCCGTATGTGTATGCGAGGGTGAAGTTTCCTGAAGCGCTCGAACAGCCCGGCGAGTACGCCGTACGCCGCCGTCACTGAACAGTAGAGGTTGATCTCTCCCTGCAGGATTTTTTCCTCTTCCTGAACCGCGTCCCTGTACTTTGCCCACCGGTCCATGGTGTCCAGGGCAAAAGACTTGAACTCGATGCCCGCGGAACTGAGCTGGACCTTCCTGTTGTCCCGGATAAAAAGTTTCCTGCCGACTTCATCCTCCATTCTTTGAATGGCCCTGCTTAAGGCGGAGGGGCTTATGTTGCATTCCCGGCTCGTCTTCGCGAAATGAAGAGTGTTGGAGAGACTTATAAATTGGCGCAGCTCGTAAAAATTCATGGTTTCCGTATCGGGTAATATTGCGTATACAGCAATACTGTATAGTGAAAATAGCACTTTATTCAATACCGAATTTATGGCATAGTAAG
>SPDA01000167.1 GCA_004525155.1 Spirochaetales bacterium | reverse complement strand
GGAAGCTCTCGACATCATAACCGTTTCCGACGAGCTCAGAAACAGCAGCAATCTCGATTCCTGCGGCGGTCCGGCCTACATATCGGCCCTTACCGGCGCCGTGCCCACAAGCGCCAACATCGAGTACTATGCAAAGATTGTCAAACAGAACAGCCTGAGACGCAACCTTGCGCGGATAGCCAGCCAGATTCTTGCGGATACCTATAACGACGGGGTGGACGCGCGAAGCCTTGTGGAGGAAACGGAACGGAAGATCTACGAACTGACCGACGAGAACAGCGGTTCCTCCTACAAGGCCGTGAAGGAAATTATCCCGCAAACCGTTGATTTCATAGAAAAGCTCTTTCATTCCAAAGAAAGCTACACAGGCGTTCCCACGGGTTTCGACAAGCTTGACAATTTAACGTCCGGTTTCCAGAAATCGGAATTTATCGTAATAGGGGCCAGGCCGTCGATCGGGAAGACGGCACTTGCACTTTCCATGGCCGCCTATATGGCCATTCACAAGCAGATCCGGGTGGGTTTTTTCACGCTTGAAATGCCGGATACCCAGCTGGTCCAGCGGCTCCTTTCCATCGAAGCCAGGGTAAACAGTCAGAAGCTGCGCACAGGCATGCTCAATAACGCGGATTTCCGGGATATAACGGAGGCCTGCAGCCGGATTTACGAGGCTCCGCTTTACATAGAGGATACGCCTAACATGAAACTGCTCGATCTGCGGGCCGTGGCCCGGAGAATGAAAAGCAAACAGGACATTCAGATACTTTTTGTCGATTACCTCACGCTCATCAGCGCAGAAAAGGCCGATATGCCGAGGCACGAACAGATTGCCGAAGTATCGCGCTCCCTCAAAACCCTTGCCCGGGAGCTGGATATTCCGGTGGTTGCCCTTTCCCAGGTCAGGAGAGAAACGGAGGGGAAGCGGCCCGGTCTTGCGGACCTTAGGGAATCCGGGTCCCTCGAGCAGGATGCGGACGTCGTTATTCTCCTGCACAGGGAAAGGGATAATGAATCTTCCCAGGATTCGGAAGGCGCGGCCGCCGTTGTCACCGAACTCATCATAGCAAAACAGAGAAACGGACCGGTCGATACCATACAGCTTGCCTTTATTCCAAAATTTACCAAGTTCGAGTCGCTTTCGCGGGACAACCCTTAAGATGCTGCGCGAAATACGTTGTTGTTGAAGGAGAGTTCCATGGGATTGAAAGAGCAGTACGATTTCGAATATCTTGTGAATGAAGCCGAGCGTTTTGTTCTCAATGAACTCGAAAAACAGCTGAAATCCGATACCGGAAACGCAGTCTGCAAATGCCAGGACTGCATACTGGATATGGCAGCCTATGCCCTGAATAACGTGAAACCCTATTACCGGGCGTCTCTTATGGGCAGCCTGTACGCCAAGGCTATGGATGGCACCGAATACCTTGACCATGTGCGCAAAGCCGTCAAAAAAGCGGTGGAACTTGTCTCGAAAAACCCCAGTCACTCCTGAGGTGAAATATATGATCCCGCGTAGGGTGAAGAGGCGTAATCTCCGCCCGGAAAAGAAACGATCCAGTTATCATCCCTGAAAATATAAAGTTCCGCGATTTTCCCGCCTTCCGCCTTGTCCCACACGGATACCGTATGGTCCTTATTCAATACGTATAGAAATCTGCCGTTCAGCCTTAAACCACGGGGCACGTGGTCCCGCTCTTCAAACACACGGACGCCGTTCCTTCCGACTGCGGTTATGGCTTCCTGCCCGAGTGTCGTATAGACTGTTGAAGAATCACTGTCCACGCGGAAATCAGCGGAAAAATCCTCGCCCTCGAACTGAAGGAGCCTCTGTTCCCTGCCGAAGGAGGCACCAGTGTGACTTTTAAGTACCGTCTTCACGGCGCCCTGGACATTTTCAAAACCTATGGAATAGAGAGTCTTTCTATCCGGAGCCATTAACAGGGAATAGGAGATTAAATTCGAATCGAATACCGGGACTGTTTCGCCGGAAACTGTGTCTATGATAATGAGCGAAGACTGGAAGCCGGTCTGCCTGCTCTTGCCCGCGATAATTTTTGTTCCGTCCAGAACAGCGCTCGTCAAACCATACGATTCGTACGAGTAGATAATTTCATTCCTCTGCCTGTCGATCATGTGTATCTTGCCGCCGGATTCGAGAACCAGAATCGAATTCTCGTCCGATTCGAGACCCTGAAAGGGGGAGTCGAAGGATAAATAGGGCTTTGCGACCACCCCGTAATCGGCATTGAAGAACACGTAGCTTCCCGGTTCCGACTTGCTCCAGATAATGAAATTATCCATTTCAAGGCGTTCAAGACCAACGGGACCGTCAAAGGGATTATTGAATTGTCTGTCGGACAAATCGGAGGGTTCGGCGTCGGTATTCTGACTGCTGAAAAAAGAGGAACCGAAAACGTGAATGGTCTTTCCTGCTGCGACGAGAAGATGATTATCGTTTACGGCGATATCCGAAATGGCGGCGAGGCGGTTATCCGGGAACTGTGAAAATATCTGGTATCTCGCGTCCAGGATGGAAATAACGCCGTCTTCCGCACAGAGATAAACGGAATTGAAACGGTACAGGATCCTCTGAAAGGCCCTGCCGGAGAGCGGTATCGTCCTGCTATTGAGGGATGAAGAATTCGTATCGATAAACAGCAGTTCCTGCGATTGGCCCTGCCTGTCTATCAGAAAACCGGCTTCTCCGTTTAAGGGATTGAAGGAGGACGAAATTATCGGGTTCGTGTATTGATACGTTACCGTTTTCCCCGAAACAAGGTCCACCAGATAAAGATAGTTTTCCTTGTATCCGAACATGTACCTCAAATTCTGAGTAAAGCTGATTTGAGTAAGGTTGGGTACACAGGGGATCGACTGCTTGCGCGTATTCTCCCGTAAATCCCAGTATTGAATGGATCCGGACGGCTGATAGGTCATGAGAGTTTTTTCCGTCGGAGACATGATAAGGGCGGTTACGATGCCGAAACCCTCGTTTATGTAGGGGAGAACCCGGCCGGTGGATGCGTCCAGCACATAGAGGCTTTTATAATTTGACCCGGTGTAGAGAACATAGGTACCGAGGGGAGAAAAGGACAGGTGATAGGGCAGCTCTTCAAGTCTTATCGAAAATATCTTTTTTTTATCGCGCCAGTTCCATACACTCAGCCTGAAGGACGAGGCCCCGTGCTGCTCGACGACGGCTATTTCCGGCCCGGCCGGATTCAGCGCGATTTTTTTTATGGGGACTGGGGCAGCCTGAATGCTGGCGGTCAAGGTCCGGGAATCGGGATTCCATAACCGGAAACTTCCGTCATCGCCGGCGGAAAAAAGCAGGTTATATTTTTCCTGCATCACCATATCGTTTACTTTACCAAGGTGCCCGTTGTTTATGACAATACCGGAATCCAGTGAAAACGCCCGTGAAGCCAGGAGAATGAATAATACCAGACTGATCCGTCCTCTCATCAGTCTTCTTCCTCGATGATGAATTTCCTTACGGAAATATAGGGAGGTTCGATAATCTGTCTGTAATCCTCGTCCGCCGCAGGTTTGGAAAGGTCATCCTCCACCTTCAGGTAAAAGGATCGGGGAATGGCAGCCACGCCGATCTCGTCCGGCTTGAGTCCGTGAATGTGAAAAAAAAGGGAATCGTCCTTTTCATGATCAAAAAAAATGATGACCTCCGAACCCGATTTTATCTTTTTCAGATAAAAATATTTTATTATTTCCACAACCGCCGGGCTGAACCCCGCATCGATGATTTTTATTTTTTCCGCCAGCTCCGCATATCCTATGACGATGCCGTACTGTGACGGTATCTCTTTCGATTCGCCGGGCAGGTCTATATCCTTTCCTGCAAGATAGGCATCCCGTTCGGTTTCCGGCAGTACATACACATCAAGGGATTTTTCAGTGTTCAGGATACGCACGGGCAGCTCCGGCTTCAATACTTTCCCGCATGCGGGACAAGTAAAGGATAGGAAGCTTCCTTCCAGTATCTCCTTTTCCAGATGCTTCGAAAGGGCGAGATCATAGACGTCATTAATATCAGCTTCGAATTCGGTTTCGCAAAAACAGGTCAGGTTTTTCATGATCCCTCTAAATTTAGCGCTTTATAAGAAAAAAAACATCATTGAAAGTCGTGAACAGGACAAGGGCTATTATTATGGTGAACCCGACGATCTGGTAGCGGTAAACCGCTTTCGGTCTCAGAGGCTTCTTGAAAATACCCTCTATAACGGAAATCACCACCATACCGCCGTCCAGCGCCGGAATGGGAAGGAGGTTCATGACAAAGACCGCAACACTGAGAAGGCTTAAAAACCTGAACAGGGTGGCCAGTCCGCCGCCCAGGCCGAATTTGAAACCGTAGGACGCAGTTTCCCCTATGATGTAGGTTATCCGGATGGGGCCGGAAACCGCTTCCCTTACATTGATGCCCTGGAAGAGCATGCCTATGCTCTTCAGGGAGAGCCTCAAAGTCATGCCCACATCGGCGAGTCCCTTTCCCGCGGCCCTGAAAATGGACAGCCGCGGGGTCTTGAAAGTAAGATACGCAAAGCTGAAACCAAGGTCGGGTTCTCCGTTTTCACCGTAGGGAATCCTCAGTACCGTCTCCCGGCTTGCTCCCTGCCGTTCGTAAGTGATGGTAATTTGCGACGGGCTGCCGGACAGGGTCCTCATGAAATCGATGGTGTGCCGCACGGGCTTCCCGTCTGCCGCTGTTATTACAGCGCCCCGCATAAGGCCGGCGATATGGGCGGCCGAACCCTGTTTTACCTCGTCCACGACAGGTTCTATCCAGGCGTATATACCAAGCTGGCCGACACCGGTTTTTGCGTCTTTCCCGAGGGTGACGGGCAGGGTGAGAGTCCGCTCTCCGCGGGTAACGGTAAAGTCCAGCGTTTTTCCGCCGTTAATGGCGATGATTTCCTGGAGATCCGAGTAGTGTTCAACTCTCTTCTTTCCCGCGGCGATAATTCTGTCGCCTGTTTCAAGGCCGGCCCTGTCAGCTGCGTACTGCTCCTGCACACCGGGCGCTGCGTATTCGGATACAAGAATAATTTTGCTCTCGTAGGAGTGAATCTTGAAGCCGATGAACCAGATGACCGAAAAAACGAGGGCCGCGAAAATGAGATTTAAGCCGGGGCCTGCCACGGCGACGCCGAGACGTTTCCACGGGGAAACTCCGTAAAATGAACCGGGCTCTTTGGGGATTGTCGACTGCTCATCTTCCAGAGCCTTGCGCAGCATCTGCTCCCCTTTCATCTTGCAGTATCCCCCGATGGGAATCATGGAGATTCTGTATTCGGTTCCGCCCCTGGTGATGCCGAACAGTTTTTTTCCCCACCCGATGGAAAAGGCTTCAACATCGATTCCGAAGAGTTTTGCGGCGGCAAAATGTCCTGTTTCGTGAACGAGGATTACCAGTCCCAGTCCGACAAGTCCAATAAGTATGTTAATTATTATCATGAATTGATGACCGTTATTTTAAAAATATCCTTCATGTGTAACTATAGCAAAAAAAAGATTGAAAAACAATAGCGGATTACTGGCAGAACCCCGCTCACTCAATTATCCTGGGACTTTTAGCCGGATCATAAATGGATGTAAAACGCCGGGCGATTGCGCAGGC
>SPDA01000442.1 GCA_004525155.1 Spirochaetales bacterium | reverse complement strand
GACAGCCGTGGAATACGCCCTCACCGGGGAAGCCAGTCTCAATCTTCTCAACGTGAGGGACCTTGCCCAGGTCTTCGGAGCTGGCGCCTTCGGTATACAGGGTACAGGTATACTGGAATTATCCCTGAACCGGGATAAGGGACTGTCCATGAAAACCGGCATGGGCGGCATGGATCTGAGCATGTCCAGGATGACTGATGTTGTCCGGAGCGCGGGCGACTGGGTTAAACAGCAGGGAATCCGCCTTTTCGACATCTTCGGCAGCACGGACTTCGCTGCAAATTACCGGGGCTCAAAGCGGGCGGGAACCATGCTGAGAGCCAACTGGGTCTTCGGCGACGCACAGGCTGTAAAGCAGGTTGACGACATCCTAATCGGAGAAACAAGACTAAAGGCCGGCTATCTCGGAGAAGGGGCAGAAACATCTCTTGCAGAAGACGGTGTAAGAACCGTTTCGCTTTCCTCCTTCGGCGGGCAGGGCGATTTCGACTCCCGCCTTTTGGCCGGAGTGATACTGCAGCATGAAGCCTATCGCGACGGAACTGCCGACACGGACCGCAGACAATACGTGGAAACCCTGAACGCGGTCGGGGCTCACACTCTTATGGCTCTTTCCATGGCGGAGGAATACGGCAGTTCCTTTATTCTCAACAACGACACTCTGCGGGCAGATGCAGGCGCACTGTGGTCAGGTTTTCAATCCTTTGCCAACTATACGGGGCAGGCTTATGACAGGAGCGGGGATTACTGGCGGCTGTCCAGGGAAGGACAACTTCTCTACGACGGTAAAGCGGATCTTTTCGGGGAAGACGGCAAACTTGTATTACAGGACGTAAACGCCAAGGGTGTGGAAGGCGGGCTTCTCGAGATACTGGGCATCGACTCCTCTGACAGGCAGGCGGTGGAGGAACTGCGCCTGCAGCTGGTATCAGCCGGTCTCACCTACGGTGTTATGGATGGGGCGGACGAATCGGAATCCGATAACTGGTACTGGAACCTGGGGAAAAACAACCAGGCCAACATGAACCGGGGGATAGACGCGCCCGCAGTTCTTTTAGACGATCTCGCCTTCACGGGCCGCTTCGAGGAAGAGGATTTGTACAAGGTGCTCCTGAATCGCAGCGAAATTCCATTATCGAGGACGGTCACCGATAACATCGGCAGCTTCGGCTACAAGTTCAGGGCCCTGTTCAGTGAGGACTGGGCCGATTCCTGGGCGGTTAAAAAGGACGGCACAAGGAAAATGGATTATGCCGAATGGAGGGCATTCCGGGAAGGCGAATACGTAAAAGAACTGCTCCGGACAGATTTATCCATATCCGAAGACCTGCTTCCCGCAATTCCGCTTATCCGGCCGGATGAAAGGCTGGCCGAAATGAAGGGGGTGATTATTCACTGGACCGAATCGACCTGGGGAAGTTCGGCGCAGGACACGAGGGACTGGTTTGCCGATCAGAAAATAATGGCGAGCGCACATTACTCTATCGGACAGGATGGGGAAATAATAAGGATGGTTCCGGAAGATTACATTGCCTGGGCATCAGGGGGCGTAAAACCATCCGCCTTATCCGGCGAACTTTTCTCCGGAAATCCGAACAACTATACAGTCAGCATTGAATCGAATCCCAGCTACGACAGAATAAGTTTCGATGAAAACGGACTGAATATTTCTCCAGGCTTTTTAAGCCGGGTAAATTACGACGCAATGGTAAAACTTACCGCGGATATTCTAAGCAGAAACAATCTATCCAGCAGCGACCTGTGGCGGCATTATGATATGACAGGCAAGGACTGCCCGCGGTATATGCAGCCGGATATCTTCAACCGGCAGGGGGAAAGGATATACAACCGCGAGTGGCAGGATTTCAGGTATAGAGTGCAGCTTTTGATAGACAGTATTAAATAGAATAACCTTAAGGAGCATTACCATGAATACAGGATTTATAAAGCTCGCGGCTGTCTGTCTTATAGCCTTTACAGCCGCCATGTGCGGTAAAAAACAGGATGCTGAAGTAAACGCCGGGAAAAGCGAAATGCCTCAATATGTGCCGCCACGGATTATTAAAACTGATGAAGAACATAAAGCCGAAGGCGGCGGGTACCCGTTTGAACCGTACAATTTTGCGGTCGTAAAGCCGGCCTATCCGCCCGCCATTGAGCCTCCCCGGGCAAAAGAAATAATTGAAGAAAGAGTAAAAAAGGTAACGGAAACCATTCAGAATAAAAATATGATGCTCTTTTCTCAATACCTGTACCCTGGCAGAAAAATCTTGTTCGGTATTTTTACAGAGATCCTCCCCACGGATCTTTCTTTCAGCAAAGAAGAAATCCTGGGCTTCTTTGCTGATGAATCTGAATACACCTGGGGAAAACTATCCCCATCCGGTCTGGACCTGCGGGCGACTAAAACCGAATTCTTCAATAAATACATTTACCATGACTTCAATCAGGATGTTAAAATCGGCTGCAACGAAATCATCACGTATAACGGGTATCCGCAGTGGCAGTTCCGCGATTTTCCGGATTCCATAGTTGTAGAATACGGTTTTCCCAATGTACAGGGCCCCTTTGACTGGGAAGGGTTCAGAATTGTGTTTCAGGAATACCAGGGAGAATGGTACGTTGCTGCCTTCCTGCGTTCGTCGCACTATCAGTGAACAGCTCTTTCCCTGCCCTTTCCTCCCTACCTTGACATGTCTCGGGCTAATATCCACAATACCTGCCATATGTCTATTCTAGGCGCCCTGGACTGGAAAACATTTCTCAAGCACCTGTTCCGCTCCTTCTGGAAAACAAAAGGGACCCAGATGCGGCTGACCTCCAGGCGGGCCCTGGTGCTGGCGGTGTTTCTGTTTCTTTTTACCGTTCTGGGGCTCTTTACCAGGCTCGGGTTTCTTCTCGATCTCCTGTTTTTTCCGGGTTTCAGAAAGCAGAAGGTAACCGCGCCCGTGTTCATAATCGGCAACTTCCGGAGCGGCTCGACCTTCATGTTCAGGCTGCTGGCGAGGGACAGGGAGAATTTCAGGGCCTTTCAGTCCTGGGAAATCTACACCGCTCCTTCCATAAGCCAGAAAAAGTTCATCCG
>SPDA01000330.1 GCA_004525155.1 Spirochaetales bacterium | reverse complement strand
CGCCGGTACCCCCAGGCGTCCACCATGGGACCGATACTCAGGCCGCCTGCCAGGGCACCCAGGCCGATAGTCATTCCCAGAAGCCCGAAAACCTTGCCGCGTTCCTTCGGGCCCGCCTCCCTCCCGGTTATGGCCCCGGTAACAGCCAGGCACAGGCCTCCTATCAGGTATTGGAGACCCGTGCATAGTGTAAGCTGCCACAGGTTTCCGGCCTTGCCTAGGAGCCACGTGATAGGCGCGAACAATGTTCCTGTTATGACGAGAAATAATTTTCTGTTGGAAATACTGTCGGAAAGTCTTCCGCCGATGACCGTTCCCAGGGCGATGCAGAAATATGCGAAGGCGATGTAGAGACCGGCTGTCTCTCCGCTTGCACCGAGTAACCCGGCGTATATCGGCATGAGAGGCAGGAAACCGTACCCATGGTGAATACCGCGAAATTGCAGACAATCAGACCGAATAAGGTTTTTCTGTTCATGTAAAACTCCTTTTCAATCAGGAAAATTACAATGACACATAAGAGGATGATAATCAGTATCAGGCTTAAGCGGCGTGAAGGTCAATACCCGGCTGGGGGCCTCTATTTCAGGGAGGCGGCAAATTTCTTTGCGAAGGCCGCGGCGTCCGTCAAGGTCTCGTCCTTGAGGGGGCCGTTCATGCCGGTTACTTCGCAGCGCAGGGTTTCCTCGAAAACGTGTAAACCGGCGTTTTCCGCGGTTTTACGCAATCTGCCTTCCGCTCCCGGGTACAGCCAGGCTCTCCCCTTTTCCAGTTCCGCCGGATCTGCGGGAACGGGGCCGAATGTGTCGAATACGGCGAAGGGTTTGTCCGCAAATCCTTTTTTTGCCAGTTTCCGGATTACCCGCAGTGCCTTGCCGTTGACTCCCTTAAACCGGGTCGGCGAACCGACCATGACGAAGTCCGCACCGGCTGCGTCGGGCAGTTTCTGATCCAGACCTTGCGCTGCCGTCTCATGGCCGGCAGAAGTCAGCCCGGCGGCGATGGCTTCGGCGACCTGTCTCGTATTGCCGTAATAGCTCCGGTAGAGAATAAATCCTTTCATGGCAGAAATCTCCTTAATGCGGGGAATTCTGCCATATTTACCTGTCTGTATCAACCGCAGTCGCTGCAGTATGGATACATGATCAGCCGGGCGGCATGCGCCTTATTCTGCTTTATCCTGTCCATGGATTTTATCCGCCGCGAACGGTTATTTTTTTTTACAGTATTTTGAGGAATAGTTTAGCCTTCCTTTGACATAACAGGCCTTTAAGCTCATAATATGCGTATCATGGAAAATGTAGTGGAGGAAATCCTCCAGACAGAAAAAAACGCGGAAGAAATCCTTACAGAAGCCGGAAAGAAAGCCCTGGAACTTCAGTCGCAGGCGGACAGGGAAATCCAGGAAGCCCTGACCCGGGCGAAACTCGAGGCGGCGGATCTGGTAAGAAAGCGCATCGGCGAAGCGGCGGATAAGGCTGCCCTGACGCGGCGGGGAGCCCTGGAAAAGGCTGAGCGCGAGAGCCTGGCGATGACTGCACGGAACAACGACAAGCTCGACAGTCTAGTACAGGAAATTTTACAGTTGATAAGCAAGCCGCTGTACACGAGTTAATCAATTATGGCTGGACCACTCAAGACCTACGCATTTATAAACGCCAAATTACGGGCCAGGATAAGCAAACTGCTCTCTGAGGAAAACTTCAAGGCTCTCGCAAAGAGCAGTTCCCTCCAGGAAGCGCTGGGCCAGCTTAAGGGGACAGATTATGATGTCCTGGAATCTCTCTACGTCTCCACCGGAGATCTCAAGATGGGGGAGCTGGAATTGTTTTCCAGGGAACTCAGTGTGTTAAAGGGTGTGGAGCGCCATATCGAAACGCCGGTCCTGGATGTTGTGCAGGCCCTCGAAGGCAAATATGAAATCGAGAACCTCAAGCAGGCCTTACGGCTCTGGTTCGACCGTGTCATCCGGAAACGTTCAATAAACGAAAGGGTGGGGTATCTCTACCGGGGCTTTATTGAACACAGCATAGATGTGGACAGGTTAATCAACCAGGACACCCTTGAAGGTCTGGCAGGGGAACTTTCGGAAACCCCTTACGGCGCCATTATTGCCGCAAACAGCGAAGAAATTCAGTCGTCCCTTACACTCTTCCCCGCGGAGATTGCCCTGGACAGGTTTTACTATACCCTTCTTATGGAGGCAGTGGAGAAGCTGTCCGACAGGGACAGGAGTATAGCGAAACGGCTCATCATTGCGGACATTGACCTGGAAAACCTCAACTGGCTTATACGCATGAAGGATTTTTACGATATTCCACCCGCGGATATAGCATCCCATCTTCTTCCCTGGGGCGGCATGCGTCTGGCCGGCGGGGAAATAGACCAGCTTTCCGGGAGCAGGGGCAGCGGTGATCTGGTATCCGAATATATTGCCAGGCAGTACTCACAGTTAAAACCGCTGCTTTCGGTACAGACAACGGGGGTGTACAACCGTCTCGCGCTTATGGAAAAAATTTTCCATGAAATTATGATGCTGGAGATTCAGCATATGCTCTACGGTTATCCTTTCACCATCGGCATCATCCTTGCCTACTTTTTCCTGAAGAAAATGGAGATTCAAAAGATAACCGGTATCCTGAACGGCCAATTTTATGAATTCCCGGCAGAACGGATGGCAGGATTATTATGAGCACTGTACGCATGAAGCAGATTACCGCTATCGTCAATTCCCAGGACGCGGACCAGGTAACGAGGGAGCTCCTCAGGCAGAGCGTCCTCCATTTCGTCAAGGTAAAAGAACTGCATCATAACCTGAGCGGCAAGGTGGAAAATGTTGTTCCGGGTGTATCCATGGAGCAGGCGGAGGATGTGAGGAGACGGATTGAGACTTTTCTCCTTATGATCGGGTATGTTCCCGGGTTCAATGAGGACCTGGACATCGGAACCTATGCTCCCGCGGAATCGAGGGAATCGTCGAAAATTCTGTATGAACTCGGAGAAGCCGTAAACGGCCTGCGGGACAAACAGAAGTCCCTCGAACAGGAAATCCTGAAACTTGAAGACATCGACCGGCAGGTGAAAAATTTCGAATCCATAAAGGGCGGATTTTCTCCGAACCACGGCAGTACCTTCCTTTCCATAAAGACAGGTACCCTGCCGAATGCTCAGATTGAACATTTTTCCGGTCTTCTTAAAAGCCTGCCTTCCGTGCACCTCATCCTTAAAGCGGATGCGGCGGTCTCCACGCTGCTGCTGGTGACCATGAAGCGCGATCAGGAACGTGTAGCCGCCATCAGCGAACAGTGCGGATTTTCCGAGATTACCCTGCCGGTAGAAATGTCGGAAGTCCGTGATGACGTCAAGTCAGGGGTAATCGATAAAATAGCCGGGCTCAAGTCGGAGCAGGAGGAACTTACCGTTCAGTCGCGGCGGATTGTTGAAGAGAAAAAAGAAAAACTTGTTGAACTCTGGCGAAGCATGAGGATGCAGGAACTGTACGGCAAAGTCCAGTCTTTTTACAGTAAAACATCCCATACCACCCTGTTTTCGGGGTGGGTTCCTTCCCGGCTTCAGAACAGCCTGGACTCCGGCATCCGGAAAACGGCGGAGGGCAGGTGCTATATAGAATGGGCGGACCCGCGGGAGGAAGACCGGGGGAAAATTCCTGTCAAATTCAGCAATCCGAAAATTCTCATGCCTTTCCAGAAACTAGTGGTAAATTACGCGGTCCCCGAGTACGGTACCGTGGATCCGACGCCTATAGTCGCCGTGGCCTATCTCGTGATGTTCGGCCTGATGTTCGGGGATGTGGGGCAGGGGTTTGTCATCTTTTTAATCGGGCTTATCGGAAGCAT
>SPDA01000028.1 GCA_004525155.1 Spirochaetales bacterium | reverse complement strand
GATAACGCTCCGCCTCATCGCCGAACCGCTGCAGATATTTCTGTACAATCCCTTTTCCATAGCCATCACCCTGACCGCCATATGCATCCCCTTTGTGTTCATCCCCGTGTACACATCCCTGGAAAGGATACCGAGAAACCTTCTCGATGCCGCCCACGATCTGGGCGCCGGCGAGGGAAGGACTTTTCTATCCGTGATACTGCCTATTTCCCTGCCGGGCATCGTGACAGGCTTCATCTTTGCCTTCATCATTTCCCTGGGGGATTACATCATACCCCAGCAGCTCGGCGGCACCTCCGGCATGATGTACGGGAACCTCATCTGGAGCCAGTTCGGTTTTGCCTTTAACTGGCCTTTCGGCGCCGCGCTGGGATTCCTCCTGTTCGGCCTGGCCGTGGCCATCCTCGCCCTTACATCGAGATACGGTACGACGGAAGGCGGGGTCCTTGCGGAATGAAAAATAAAACGAAATTTGAAAAACCGGCGGCAGTGCTTAAGATGTACGGCTTTCTCGTGTATTTTTTTCTGTATCTGCCGCTCCTGGTGGTTGTCGTCTTTTCCTTCAGCAAGTCCCAGACGATTACAGGCTTAAGCGGGCTGACATTTCACTGGTACGAGGAACTCCTCAAGGATTCGAACCTGTTCACCGCTTTGGGCAACTCCCTCCTCATCGGCTTGGGAGCGGTAAGCGTGTCCCTCATCTTCGGTACCGCCGGGGCGCTGTTTTTCAGCCGCGTCCGGTTTCCTGCCAAGGGCGTGTTCCGCACCATGGTCCTTCTGCCGTACGTGCTGCCGGGCATCATCATGGGGCTCAGCCTGCTCATCTTCTTCAAGAGGATGAACATGCAGCTTTCCATGTTCACGGTGCTGCTCGGTCATGTTTCCTTTACGACTCCCGTCATCATGTTCCAGGTGACAAGCCGGCTCCAGCGCATGGGCAGAACCTACCAGATGGCGGCCATGGATCTAGGCGCCACGCCGGTCAGGACCCTGTGGTTCGTGACGCTGCCCATGATCCGGACCTCCCTTATCGGCGGGGCGCTCATGGCGTTTACGATCAGTTTCGACGAGATCGTCATATCCTATTTTCTGACCGGTTCGAGGATGACCCTTCCCGTGTACCTCTACGGCATGATGCGCTTCGGGCTGACGCCGAAAGTGTATGCCATATCGGCGCTTATACTTGTTTTTTCCCTGGGCTTGATCCTGCTCATGTCGAGGTATCTGGGCAGATCGGACCAGGCGCGCGTACGGGTTCGGAGGGCTTAGACCTTTCTGCTGTTCCCGGCCGGAAAGGCTTCGGTAAACCAGTCAATCAGTTTTCGGGAGATGCTTCCTTTTGAGGGCACCATGGGGAAGTCGCCGGCCGTGTAAAATCCCGCGTCCTCTATCTCAACACCGTCTTCCCTGATTTCGCCCCCCGCGTACTCGGCGGTAAACCCGAGCATGATGGAGTGGGGGAAGGGCCAGGGCTGACTTCCGAAGTAACGTATATTTTTTACGTCGATGCTCACTTCCTCTTTTATTTCCCTGGCTACCGCGTGCTCGAGGCTTTCTCCCGGTTCAACATAGCCGGCAATAAGGCTGTACATGCCTGCCTTGAAATTCTTGTTGTGCGCGAGGAGCAGCTTTCCGTCCCTTACCACGGCGGTTATGACAGCCGGTGAAATCTTCGGAAAGGCGAGGAGTCCGCAGGCGGGACACTTTTTGCTCCGTTCATGGTCAATCTGATCGAGGGCGGCGCCGCACCTGCCGCAGAAATTGTGGGTCCTCTCCCAGTCAACGATCTGAAACCCCCTGCCCAGCAGCGAAAATGATTCCTCGTCAAGCAGGTTTACCAGGGGCCTCAGCTCGCTGTAATAGTATCCTTCCGGCGCCGGGACATCGTACGCCAACTCCACAGCCCAGCAGGGACGGCCTTCGTCTTCGCCCAGGTAATGAAGGGATTTTGGCGCGCCCAGAAAAGCAGGCGGTGTACTGAAGAACGGAAGGGCCGGTCCGTTTTTCCCCCGCTCCATGAGAATGTTGTTGTCATTGACAATAATGTAAATCCCCGGGGTAAGACTTTTGGCACTGATTTTACCGGGAGAGATGTACCCTGAAGAAAATAGACCTTTGTTCTGCATACGGAAGCATAGAAATAAGATTCCGCTCTGTCAAGGACGGCCCGCACCGCGGCAGTTCAGGATTAGCCGTGCTGAGGCAGTGCCGTCCGGTTCTACAGGTATTTCCTGACAGTCTTTATGAAGGTCTCGGCCTTTTTATCAATTTCATCGTCCGAGCTTAAAGGATTCACGCCGAAAGCGGAACCCAGGCCCGCGTCGATAACGCCGATGCTGATGTTCACGGCCCTGCTCAATAAATCGTCTGTCACGGGAAGCATTCCTTTGCTGTATTCCACATTCGTGGGAAACTCCTTGCTCTGGAAGGGCGGACCGGGGGTGAGCTGTTTCTTGCCGAGAATTTGTTCCATGTTGTTGTACACATGCCAGCCGGAATGGGAGATGGGCTTTGTCCCGAGTTCGGCGCATACTTTTTCCGCAATGTCCGCTGTCGGCAGCAGAACGGTGAGAAGCGTGGCGCATTCACCCGGATCGTTTAATTTTCTGAATTTCAATCCTTCAATTCCTCCGAGCTGTTTCTTGTACCTGGACTTGACGCGTGTAAGACCGTCCTTCAGTTTGTCGAGCCGCCGGAACTGGGCGAGCAGGAAGGCGGCGGTCAGTTCGTTCATGCGGAAGTTCCAGCCGATGATGGAACGGTTACCTACTTCCACACCTGCGCGGTGGGGGAGGTGACCTTGATCGTGAAAGGAAAAGGCGGTCTTGAACAGTTCCTCATCGTCGGTCACCACCATACCTCCGTCGCCGGCGTTAATGGTCTTAAAAAAGTTAAAGGAATAGATGCCCAGGAGTCCCAGGGTACCGAGGTATTTTCCCTTGTACATGCCGCCGAAGGATTGTGCGGAATCCTCTATCAGAAGAAGCTTGTGCTTTTTGGCCAAGGCGGAAAGCCTGTCCATATCGCAGGGATTCCCGAGCATATGCACGGCGAGGATGGCCTTCGTTTTCGGGGTTATCCTTTTTTCCACATCCGCGGGATCGAGGGTGAGACTGTCGTCCACTTCCGCAAGCACGGGAACGGCGCCGCAGGCTATGACCGAGGACATTGACGCGATAAAAGTATATCCGGGTACGATGACCTCATCCCCGGGTCCGATTTTAGCTGCCGTGAGAGCCACGATAAGTGCGGCGGTTCCGGAGGTTACGGAAAGCGCGTACCGGCAGCCGAATTTTTTCGATATCTCACCTTCCAGGGTATAGACTTTCTTTTTGAAATTCGGATCCTTTTCATCCCCGTATCTGAACAGATAATGTGAACGGATCACATCAAGAACTTCATCTTCTTCTTCTTTCCCTATCCAGTAATAACCCGGTCCCGGCATGCCTTTTCCTCCATAAAAATTCCATGGTATGATTGATAAGAGTATCATAAAATGAAATATTGGTCAATTAAATTATATATGATATTACTGTAAATAATAGCATTTAAACTACAATTCAATATAGTTAAGTAAAAAATAAGTGTAATTAAAAAATATTACACATGAATTACTTGTATTTATAGATATAATGAAATAAAATAATTGACATCCGCGGATTTCTGTTTTATTGTGATTTTAAAAGGCAAAGGAGACATCATGACCAGCCGCGAAAGAATTCTTGCAGTGCTCGGAGGAGGGAAGCCGGACCATGTGCCGCTCACCACCTGGTGCTTCGGGCTCAAAGCCCCTGAACCGCTGCGGTGGTCTGGGGAGGACGGCGGGCGTCCTTTCTGGTACAGCCTCCGCATGGAGCACCTGCACACACTGCCTCACCCGTGGACACTGGAAGATGATTTCAAGCGGGCCCTGGCCTGGAGGCAGGCGGGCATCGACGATGTGCTCGATGTTTCCATACCCTGGAGTTTCGCGCCCGGTGTTTCCTGGACGGAGAAGCTTCTGCCCAAGGGTGTTCTCGATGCATCCTACGAAGTGTTTACCCGTGAATATTCGACACCGAAAGGTGTATACAGGCACAGCGTGCGGAAGACCGCGGAAGATATAAAGGACGGCTGGGTCATTCAGCCGGACGGCATACCCCCCTTTGAAGATTTCAACATACCCCGCGCGGTGAGGCACCTGGTTACGGGAGCGGAGGACGTGGAAATCGTTCCCTTCGTCTATACCCCTCCGGATGAAAAGGCGCTCGGCTGGATTAATAGGCGGATGACGGAGGTGGACGATTTTGCCGGAAAAAACGGTTTCCCCGTCCAGGTATGGAGCGCCTTCGGTATGGATGCAGCGGTCTGGCTGGCGGGAACGGAAGGCGCCATTATGCTTGCCATGGACCATCCCGACGTTTTCAGAAAACTGATGGACTATATCTTCGAAACGGATTACGCGCGGACTGAAGCGGCGCTTGCACATGGAGGGACCGACATCGTGGTCATGCGCGGCTGGTACTCCTCTACGGATTTCTGGTCTCCCGGTTTGTTCAGGACCTTTGTCTATCCCTATATTGAAAAACTCGCGCGTTATGTTCATGAAAAAGGAAAGAAATTCGCATACGTCATGACCACGGGCGTGGAAATATTAGGGGAGAGTCTCGCTGACGCGGGCGTCGATCTGCTGTATTTCGCCGACCCCGTGCAGGATCGCTATCCCGTGGAATCGGCAAAAAAACTGTCGGGCCGCATGGCGATAGCCGGCGGTACCAATGCCGTTTCCCTTCATACCCTCGACCGGAAACGGATTGCGGACGAGGTGAGACTGGCGGTGAAAACCCTCGGCCCTGCGGGCCGGTTTATTCTCCACCCCGTGGATGCGCTTTTTCCGGACACTCCCTGGGAAGGCGTTGAAATCCTCATCGACGAATGGAAAAAGGCCCTGGTATGAAAAGACTGAAAGTCGGCGTCCTGTTTGTAACATCCAACTGGTTCCGGCAGGTGGGAGTACAGGAAGAAGGCGGGAGTCTTTCCGCCGAGGTCGAAACCATCGGCCGCGAGGCGGTTGACCGGATCGCGGCTTTCGCGGACACGGTTTATGACGGAGTCCTGTATTCAGAACAATCCGCCAGGGCCGCGGCTCGTAACATTCTGAAACAGAATGTCAGGGTTCTTGTTGTTTCCTCCCTCATGTGGTGTGAAGACCAGGTGCTGCGCGCGGCGCTTTCGGAATTGCCGGACCTTCCCGTTATTCTTTTTACTCTGATACCCTCCCGTGACCTGCCGCCGTTTCTGTCGTATACCAGGATGCTCAAAGGCAGCGGCACGGTAGGTTCCCTGCAGTTTTCGGGTATGCTCAGGAGGGAAGGCAGGCAGTATATTTCCCTTACGGGTTTTTACGGGGACGAGGGGCTTTATAACAGCCTGGGGATTCATCTGAAGGCCCTGGAGCTCAAGGAAAAGCTGAAATCCCTGAAGGTGGGCGTTCTGCCTTTTCCCTGCTCCCAGATGTCCACGACCTACGTGGACGAGTTTGCACTGCGTGCCGCGTACGGCGTCGAGCTCCGCTACCTGGAACTGGCAAGGCTCAAGTCCCTGGCGGAAAAGGTGACGCTTCCGGAGGCGGCCGAATTCCGCCGGCGGATCGACGCCTCGGGAATCCGCGTCTCGGTGGAGGAGGAGGAGCTCGACTGGGCCATCCGTTCAAGCCTCGGACTTCAAAAGCTTTCTGAGGCGGAAAATATTTCCGTTATGGCAATGAACGATGTAACCGCGGAAATGCACGCGGCCCTGGGCTTGAGACCTTCCCTCTTCAACCCCGATTTTTCCGGGGGAGATGCCGTTGTGTCGATGGAAGCTGATATCGCCGCGGGCATCGGTCTTTACCTGCTCAAGCAGCTCTCGGGAAAACCCGCGCTCTATACGGAGGTTCTCGGCCTGGATATTGCCGAAAACAGCCTGCTGCTCGGCCACGCGGGGTACCACGACGCAGCTCTTGCTGACAGCTCCGTACCTGTGAAAATCGTTCATGATGTGGAATACAAAACGAGCGACAGGTATAAAGGTGCCTGTACCTGTTTCAAAATGCGGCCCGGGCCGGTTACCCTCGTCAATTCCGTATTCCACGAAAAAAGATTTAAATGGACGGCAGTTTCGGGCGAATCCCTGCCGGGACCTGAAAAACTGGAGGATACGGCCCACCTCATGTTCAGGCCCGTGATTTCCGTTTCGTCCTTAATCGATTGCGCTGTCGAAAGCGGTGTAAGCCAGCATTGGCTCGCGCTTCCGGGCGATTACCTGGAAGAACTGCGGATTCTTGCCTGTTGGCTTCCCGCGGACTTGACGGTTTTATCCTAGGATAAGGGAATCATGCAGAATTTATCGAGGGATGAAGTAAAGGTAATCCACTCAGTCTTTTCCCGGTACAAGGCCACCCGTATATCCATAGCCGAAGCTCTCGATATGAGCCTGCTCAAAATATCGTCCCTGCTCTCCTCCCTCGAACAGAAGGGGTACATCAGGAAGAAGGGAAAACAGCAGATAAAAACCGGCCGTCCTTCACATTTGTACATACTCGAGAAGGACAGGTTTTATACTCTCGGCATCTCCGTCGATATCGGATACTACCGCATCCTCGGAGTGGACTGCGGCAAGAACATTATTTTCGACAGAACCTACGAAATAGGACAGCCGCAGGATGCCTCGGAATACGTCAAAGTTCTTATGGACAGCCTTGAAGGGAGTATCAGGGATATCCGGGAAGAATTTGCCGGGGAGGGCAGGGACATTGCCGCTGTTGGAGCGGCTGTTACGGGAATGGTGGATACGAAGCGGGGAGTGTGGCTCCTCGGGCTCCAGGTGGGGGGTGTGAAAAATGTCGGTATTGTCGAAACCATGCGGCAGAGGACGGGACTGCCCTTTTATGTGGATGACAATTCCCGTTCCATTGCCTTTCTGGAAAAACTTACCGGCAGCGGCGTCGACCTCGAAGACTTTATCCTGCTTTACATCGGCAAAGGCGTAGGCGCCGGCCTTGTTATCAATAACAGCATCTACAGCGGGTACCACGGCGTATCCGGCGAAATCGGGCATATACCGCAGGGCAGCAACAATTACCGCTGCAGCTGCGGCAATATCGGATGTCTCGAGGCAATCGTCTCTCCTGCAGGGATAAAAAGGGTCATGCTGGACCGGCTGCGGGAAGGGGTGGTATCGAGCTTAAGCCGGTATACCCAAATGGATGAAAAAAACCTTACCCTGGAAATCATCAGGAAAGCCGCGGAAGATGGAGACCGGTTCGCCAAATCAACCCTGTACGAACTCGGAACCGCTATCGGCGAGGCCTGCGCCACCCTTATCAAACTGTTCAACCCGCAGCGCATCATCATAAGCGGATACAGTTCCATTCTCAGGGATTTCTTTAAGGAAGCGATTGATCAGAAAATTCGTCACAGCGTCATACTCGAAATGCTTATCGACTACGAGACGGAATTCGCCGATTACGGCCTGCATCAGGAAGCCTACGGAGCGGGGCTCATCGCGTTTGAGCGCTACCTTCGCGATAGAGCAGCTCCTGTAAGGCCGTGACGTCCGTCACGGGAGTTTTGCAGCTGAAATCTTTACAGAGGTATACGGCAGCGGGTGCGCCGGGAACGCCCGTATACCCCGCAGTGAACGGCGCGGCATGTTCGAGCTGTTCCGTTCTCCTCCCGTCCTTTAAAAGGACCACCGAGCCCGGCAGGTACGTACGGTTAAGCAGCCGGATGAATTGTTCAGTCTCCCTTTCTTCGCCCGCCACTACGATCTGCCTGCTCCCCGGGCCGTAGGAATACGCCGTTTCCAGAAGGGACGGGAAGACCTGGGGGTAGGCGGTCAGTTCCTCCGCAAAAGCGGCGAGGATGCGCTCCCCCTTGTCGCGGTACGAGACATCGCCCGTAAGGTGAAAAAGACGGAAGAGTGTTTCCGCCATCATTGCGTTACCCGAAGGATAGGCGTTGTCCGCTGCTTCTTTTTTCCTGACCGCCATCCCCGGTATGGAAGCGCCGGAGAAATAAAAGGCGCCCCCGGCGGGGTCTTCCAGCAGCCGGGCGGCGTCGCGGACCAGACTGCCGGCGGCTTCTATCCAGGCGGGATCAAATTCGGCCCTGTAGAGTTCGAGAAACCCCGCCGCCAGAAACGCATAGTCTTCAAGGTTGGCGGGGACTGAAGCTGTCCCGTTCCGGTAACTGTGGTAAAGTGTTCCGCCGTTTTTTTTCAGTTCGCTTGAAAAGAAATCTGCGGCACGCTTCGCCGCTGCCAGAAAATCCGGCCGGTTGAGTACCCAGGCTCCCCTGGCCAAGGCGTAGATCATTAACCCGTTCCAGTTCGTGAGAACCTTGTCGTCCACAGCGGGATTAACCCTCCCGTCCCGGACGGCCATAAGCCTGAGCCTCGCCCGTTCAAAGGCCGGTTCCGGCAGGGGCGGTTTTTGTCCCGGCAGATAAAAGAGTACATTTTTTCCCGTGAGCTGCCCTGTGACCGGATCAGTCAGGTTTCCTTCCGGCGTCAGGTTGAAATAATCCAGGAGGGGGAATTCCCCAGGTTCAAGGTTGTTCCTGAATTCGTCAAATTCCCAGGCATAGAATTTTCCCTCCTCGCCTTCGGAATCCGCATCCCGGGCGCTGTAAAATCCGCCGTCCGGCGATGAGAGCTCCCGTAACACGAACAGGGCTGTATCCCGGGCTGTGTCCGCGAAGGAGGAGTTATCGAGGGCAAGGTACGCTTCCAGATAGGCTATGGATAGATAGGCCTGATCGTAGAGGGTTTTTTCGAAATGGGGCGTGCGCCATTGCCTGTCTGTCGCGTATCTGTGGAAACCGAACCCGAGCTGGTCAAAAATACCTCCGGCCCGCAGTGAAACAAGAGTCTTTTCCGCCATGGCAAGGGCCTCCGGTTCCCGGGCGCCGGCGCCGTAGCGCAGCAGAAAAATTATATTCTGGGGTTTCGGGAATTTGGGGCTTCCGCCGAAGCCGCCGTTCTCCGGATCGAAGGTCCGGACAAATTCCCCAAAGGTCCTTTCCAGGAGGGGTTTCAGCATTTCCGCCTGTTCAGGCGGGGGCAGGATTGCACCGCTGTCCTTTCCGGCATAGGCCTTCCCGAGATTTTCAAGTATTGCGGCTGCCGCTGCGTTGACCTTTTCCCTGTCCGCCTGCCAGAGTTCCGCAGCCCTCGTGAGGATGTCCGTGAAACCGGAGGAAAACTTGGTGCTTTCTTTCGGCATATAGGCGGCGGCGAAAAATGGTTTTCCCTCCGGCGTAAGGATGATGTTGAGCGGCCAGCCGCCGGAACCGTTTACAATGAAGGCAACGTCCATATAGAACGAATCCAGGTCCGGCCTTTCTTCCTTGTCAACCTTGACAGATACAAAGTGCCTGTTTAAAATGGCCGCCACTTCATCATCCTTGAAGGATTCCTCCTCCATCACATGGCACCAGTGGCAGGACGAATAACCGATGGATAGGAAAATAAGCTTGTCCTCTTTCCGGGCCTTCAGCAGAGCCTCCTCTCCCCAGGGATACCAGTCCACGGGATTATCGGCATGCTGAAGAAGATAGGGACTGTTTTCAGCAGCCAGCCTGTATCCGCCGGACTGCGGCTGCGGGAGGACTTCGTTCGATTTTGTCAGGGCGCATCCGGAACTTAACAGGACGGCAAGAAGAAAAGACGGTATTCTGATGTCCATGCATATATATTACTAATTAAGTATTAATATATCAACAATCCCGCTTTACATTATTGAATATTTAAGGGTAAAATTTATGAATGCCGAAGCAGGCATCTCTGAAGCTCGGCAAAACCAGAAAGGCGGTTTTATGGGAACATGTGTTATAACGGGGGCTTCCGGTCACCTTGGCGCCAACCTGGCCAGGCTTCTCCTGGAACAGGGACGCAGGGTGAGGGCTCTTGTCAGGGAAGATGTAAGGGCGCTCGAGGGACTCGATATCGAGTGTAAGAAGGGCGATGTGATGGACCGGGGAAGCCTCGAAGCCTGTTTCGGCAGGGGGGACACGGTATTCAACTGTGCGGGGAGAATCTCCCTTACGGGGCAGCCTGACCCCTTCTTCATGAGCACGAACATGGAAGGCGTGAGAAATGTTGTGGATGTATGCCTTGCAAAGGGCGTATCCAGGCTTGTGCATGTGAGTTCCATCCACGCCTTTGCAGAAATTCCGGGCAACGGTACGCTGGATGAGACGATGCCGCTCGTAACGAAAAACGGCGCTGTCGGCTACGATGTTTCAAAGGCCGAGGGTCAGCGGATAGTGCAGGACGGCGCCGCGAAAGGGCTTGACGCCGTAATCGTCAATCCTGCCGCCATCATCGGGCCCTTCGATTATAAACCTTCCTCCATGGGAGAGCTTTTTATCGATCTCTGTAATAACCGGATGCCCATATTGATAGATGCCGGATTCAACTGGGTGGATGCCAGGGACGCGGCCTCAGGGCTGATTGCCGCGGAATCCAGAGGCAGGACAGGTGAATGCTACCTGCTGGCGGGTGAATGGAAAAAACTTCGGGACCTGGCCTCCGCTATATCGGATGTAACCGGCAGACAGACTGCGCGGAGTACAGTGCCGGTGCCTTTAGCCCTTATGGCGTCCCGGGTGAACTGGTTTTTCTGCCGTCTGACGGGAACCCCGACAAAATTTACGCCCTTCTCCATAGAAACGATTCAGATGCACCGTTATGTATCCCACAGGAAGGCCGCGGAGGAACTAGGTTATAAACCGCGCCCCTTCGCCCAAACGGTGAAAGACACCATTGCCTGGTTTGAACAGGCCGGCAGACTGAAGCTGAGCGG
>SPDA01000631.1 GCA_004525155.1 Spirochaetales bacterium | reverse complement strand
CGGCTGTTGATATCCTGGACGATGGATTTTATGTCTTTTTCCACATCCGTTTCCACGTTCAAATCCGCCTTGATGAGGGGAATCGTTCCGCGGGTAATGAGCCTCTGAATAAGAATGACGAACATGAGGAGCGATAATTTTTTGTGTTCCTTTCCCAGGAATTCAAGCCCTTTGGAATCAAACTTGAGGGAATCGAGAAACGCAAATACCGGACCTAAGACATTGCGCTTGAACTCAATTATTCCTTCTTCCACGGAATAACGGATATCGAGGATTGTCTGCCGAAGATCATCCGGGCTTGGTTTGAAATACTGTTCCAGATCATACATGCTTCCGTAGCTTTGTCCAATCTCGAACCAGTCGCCGGTTATTTTTTTATCTAGATCCGCCATGCAAAGCCATTGTAATGATAATCGGGTCAGGATTCAATACACACATTACAGGGATATGGTATAATCACTTTCGAAAGGAGACTCGTGATGGAAGCAAACAAACCCGTTGATGTGGAATCGGTTATAGAAAGTGTTACCGTCTTCGGCGACAGGGCACAGATATTCCGCAAAGCCGCCGTGACGCTCAAGGCGGGAGATCACCGCCTCCTTTTTGCCGGCCTGCCGGAGGAACTGGAGGAAAGCAGCGTGCAGGTAAGCGGCTCCGGAGGAGGAGTGCTTAAGGATATCCGTACCAGACAGGTTTACTTTGCCGACATCCCGGAATCGGAGCGGCGGCTCCTGTACAAGGAAAAGCTCAAGATAGAGGACGATCTCCGCGTCCTGGAAGACGGCATAAACCGCGCGAGGCAGGAGAAAAAATTCCTCGAAAGCATAGTCGGCCGCATTACCGGGGTTACGGAACATTCCCTGCCGGGCGAACTGGATCCGGACAAATGGATAGGGATGATATCCTTTCACCGCAGCCAGGCGGAAACCCTCGACAGGGAAATCCGGGAACAGGAAAAGAAAAAACGGGATACTGAAGAAACCCTGCAGGTTGTCATAAACCAGATAGCCGTTTCCGGCGAAGCGAGGGAATGGGTGAAATACCAGGTGGAAGTGCTTATCTTCCTTCCCGCGGCCGGCGACATATCCCTTACCCTTTCCTACATTACGGCAGGCCCCTCATGGAGCCCCGTGTACAATCTGCGGGCCGGGAGCGAGGACAGCACGATGACCCTCGAATACAACGCCCTGGTACGGCAGAACACGCTGGAAGATTGGACCGGCGTGAACCTTAAGCTTTCCACGGCCAGACCCCAGATTTCCGGCACCGTTCCGGAGCTCTCCGCATGGTTTGTAAACATCATCCGGCCCATGCCGCCGCCAGCGCTGCAGAGAATGATGACTGCCCCCGCACCGGGCATCAGCATGAAGAAGATGGCGGCCAGGATGGACGACAATTTTGAATCAGGCGCCATGGAGGATATGGAGGAGGAGGCCCCGGAGATGGAGAAAGCCTCCGCGGAGGTGGTTACCGGCGCCGCATCCGTGGTTTTTGTCATTCCCGGCAAAAGCGATGTCAAAAGCGACAATACCGATTACCAGGTGAGCATCGTGAAGGAAAACTTCAAGGCCGAGTTCAGTTACAGTACAGTACCCAAACTCGCGCCCTACGCCTATCTCAGGGCGAAAGCGGAGAACGCCAGCGAATACCCCTTTCTGCCGGGCCCATCCTACATCTACCTGGACGGTTCTTTCGTGGCCAATTCCCGGCTCGATTTCACCGCCCCCGGAGAGGAATTCTGGACCTCCCTCGGCGTGGACGAAGGCATGAAAGTGGAATACAAATTATTACGGCGCTTCATTAAAAAGGAAGGGGTCATCGGGAAAAAGGAATCCTGCATGTACGAGTACTCCACTGCAATAACCAACAACAAAAAGCAGCCGCAGAAGATTACGGTAAAGGACCAGATTCCAGTGTCGAACAATCAGGACATCACCGTTAAAATTCTCAAGCCCGAATACAAGCAGGATACGGAAACCCTTACGAAAAACAGCGAGAACATCCTTACCTGGACCCTCAGCGTGAAACCGAAAGAGCCCCTGACCATACCCTTCAGCTTCATCGTGGAGTATCCGGCGGGGGTGAGGATTGGGGGGCTGTAGAACAAGTATTCTCTTCGTTCAGCAATGCGGCCAGGGTTCAAGGATATACGCTCGCGCGTGATTTGCCACATTTACTTCTCCATAGCTACACTGAAGGTTACAATATGTATTAAAATAACATGGAGAATTT
>SPDA01000344.1 GCA_004525155.1 Spirochaetales bacterium | reverse complement strand
GGGACCGCGGCTCAAAAAGAAAAGCGCGCTGAAAAACATGGTTCTGCCCCAGAAACCGGTAACCCAGGTGCAGGGATACAAATCGTTCCTCGGCAACAATCCCGGGTTCAGCGAAGAGGATTTCCTTGGCAAGGTGAAGACAGCTTTTGTCCTTATCCAGGAAGCCTGGGCTGCAAAAAACCTGTCGAAGGTCCGCAGGTTCATTTCCGACGGTGTTTTTCAGAGGTTTACTACCCAGTTTACCATGATGAACCTCCTGGAACAGGAAAATCGCGTTTCCAACATCAGGATTCATGACATCCGCATAGACCGGTTCAAAATCGACGGGGCCTACGATATAGCTCATGTGGAAATTACCGCGTCCATGAAGGATCAGTTCATCTGCAGGACCAATCCGGCCTTCAACAGTCCCGGCGGGGACGAAGCCTTCAAGGAATACTGGTCCTTTATCAAAAAACGCGGCGTTTCCGGGCATGATATGTATCAGAGCAATCTTTGCCCGAGCTGCGATGCCCCGCTTCCCGATACCCTGGGAGACGCCGGTAAGTGTGAATACTGCGGCGCTTTCGTGAACTCCGGACAGTATGACTGGGTCCTTTCGGAGATAACCCAGGCCGATGACTACGTCCGCGGTTACGCCTTCAAGAAATCGGACAACCTGAAGCAGAAGGCCGCTGAACTGATTGCCGAGTACGAGGACGTAAGCGTTCAGCTGCTGGAAGACAAGGCCAGTAACGGTTATCTTCAGATAAAAACAGCCTGGGTCCTGAAAGATCCGGCCCTCATGCGCAGGTTTGTCTCGGACAAGGCCTACCATAAAATCAGGGATTCCTTCTCCGGCGAGCGCATCGTCTTCAACAGGTTATGGCTTAACGATGTCACCACCATAGGCATCAGCACCTCGAAGGAGGAAAACAGGAACCATGTATTCATCGCCGTGACCATGTCCAGCCAGAGGGTCCTGCTCAGGGAGAACGGCAAAGCTGAAATTATCGATCCGTCCATAATATCGGATGTCGAGGTCCTGAACATGTCCAGGGAAACTCAGTCAAAAGCAGGCAAAGGTTCCCTGTATGCCCATATCTGTCCATCCTGCGGCGCTGCGCTCCAGAACTCGCTGGACGTACACTGCCAGTACTGCGGTACGGAACTGAACAGTCCGAAGCACGAATGGATAATCGAAGACATAATGAGCTACGGCGAGTACATGACTTATTTCAAGACTGAAGCGAAGAACATGGACGAAAAACTGAATCCCCAGATTCTGGATGACCTTTACGATGTAAAGGACTATGCCTTGAACAACGTGATGATCCTGGTGGCTGCGGACGGTGTTTTCGCTGCCGAAGAACAGGAATTCATGGAAAAACTCGCCAAACGATGGGGTTTCAACGTTCAGAAAATCGGTCCCCTGTTCACCCTGGCCCGGAGCGGCAGGCTCGCGCTCAAGATGCCGGAAGACATGAAAAAACGCAGACAGATCGTAAGTCTCATGAAAAAAGCAGCGGAAGCGGACAAGAATGTCAGCCCCGAAGAACAGGCAATTATCGAATTTATGGAGACCCAGTATCTTTCCTGACCTGCACCTGAACCGAGTGGGTCCTTGACCCGTAACTCGGCATGGTGGGTACGGCCGATGTAAGGATGTTCGCGGCCCCGTTCAGTTCGGTTCCCGCGGTTCCCGCGGGAACCGCTGCGGAACCTTCGAATCGGGGCCAGCCGCCCTGGTTTAAGGAAACCACCCCCGGCATAATCGCTTCCGATACGGATACCCTCACCTTAAGCTTTCCTTCCGGGCTTTCCACGGCTGCGGTAGAGCCGTCCCCGATTCCCCTTACCCGTGCATCCGTGGTATTCATGAGAAGCATTTGGGCTTCCTTTTCCCCGGCCCAGGGCATATTGAAATTTTGAGAATTTATCCTGTACCGCGCGTGGGGGGTAACCATGCGCAGGGGATAATCTTCGGATATCTGCGGAATATGGAGGCAAGGTACCGGGGAGAGGCCTTTCTCTTCCCACCGGGTAGAAGAAAGCTCAATCCTTCCCGAGGGCGTTGTAAGAGGAGCGGCGGCAGGGTCTTTACGGAAGTCAGAGAGACCCACTCTCTCCTGGTTCCTGCCCTTGTAGATGCCGGTACGCTTGAAATCCTCCTTGTCTTCTATTTCGGAGGAGGAAAGGAACGACTCAAGCCAGTCCTCCTCCGTCCGGCCTCCGGTAAATTTATCTTCGAAACCCATCCGCCCCGCGATTAGGCTGAATATTTCGAAGTCCGTCTTCGTGTCCCCTATAGGAGGTACGGCCCGGGCGGAGTAGAGAAGGTAATTCATGCCCGGAAACATGATGTCGCTCCTTTCGAGAAAGGATGCTACAGGCAGGACCACATCGGAAAAGTATGCGGTCGGGGTCATGAAAAAGTCATGAGTCACGGAAAAATCGGCTTTATGGAAGGCTGCAATGTTCTTTTTAATATCGCTGGACTGGGAAAGATAGTTGCCCCCCGCATTGTACAGCACCTTTGCCCTTCCATCGAGAACCGCGTCCGCCCACACGTATACAGGCACGGAAGGCTGGTCTGCCTGATCGTGCAGAATGCCGATCCTTCCGCAATAAGGCGTGGGCAGGGCGCCCCAGACCCGGAGACCCGTTGCTCCGCCGGGCAGGCCGATATTGCCCGTGGCAGCCTGCAGAGCAACGGCAAACCTGCAGGCTTCCTCGCCGCCCAGGGTCCTCTGAATCGAAAGCCCCGCTATGAGCGCCGCCGGTTTTGCCGCGCCGTAGACACGGGCAAAATCCCGTATCTCATCGGCAGGCAGGCCGCAGATGGGGGAGGCCCAGGCGGGGCTCTTTTCGATACCGTCAACAGTCCCGTGAATATAATCGAGGATGACGGAAAATCCTTCCGTATAGCGGGTCAGAAAATCACTGTCAAGAAAGCCTTCAGCTTCGAGGGTGTGGAGTACGGCGCACATGAGTACCGCATCCGTACCGGGATAAATCCGGAGCCACCTGGTCCCGGACCTCCGTACTGTCCTCGATTCCCTCGGATCGATTACGTAAACAGGCGTGCCGGATTCCTTCGCCTCCCGCACCGCCGGTGCAAGTTCGCAGCCGAAACGGGTATCTTCAATATTCGCCCCCCAGAGAACGATGAGTTTTGAAAACCTGAGCGTCTTCGGATCGATGCCGTGAGGCGCCGTTCCCACCAGGAAGGGCGCCATGAAATTCATGGCCTGGCTGCTGAAATTGCCGGCGGTTTCCGTAAAAGGCCCGAGCAGCCCCAGGAACCGGGAAGTCAGGACCGACGTGTTGTGCAGGGCCCCCCGGCAGGCTCCGGACCCGCCGAGCCTCATAATGCCGGAAGCCCCGCTTTTTTCGAGGCAATCCGACAATCTGCCGCGGACGATGTCGACAGCCTCTTCCCAGGATGTTTCCCTGAAACTGCCGCTGCCCCTTTCCCCCGTACGCACAAGAGGCTTCAGCAGTCTTTCGGGGCTGTAAACGGATTCGTGCATCATGAACCCCCGGGCGCAGCCCTTTATGCCGGGTTCGGCCAGAGAACTGGTGGTAATCCGGGTTATCTTTCCATCTTCAATATGCGCGGTAAGAGGGCAGCCCGCACCGCAATCCTTGTTGCAGGAAACAGGAACAGTTCGGCTTGACATACCAGCCACTATATACGGCGGTTACTGCAGTTTCAAGCATTCCCTGTCTCCGTGGATTCGGCCGGCAGCGGCCCTTTGAGGATTACCTGCTTT
>SPDA01000626.1 GCA_004525155.1 Spirochaetales bacterium | reverse complement strand
GGTCGCTCCGGCAACCTGCACAGACTTTCTCATTCTGTCCGCTTCCGCCTGGCTTTTCATGAACTCCCGTATCTGGGTCAGCGCAGGCATGCTACATGATCCCCTTTTTGATATTGGTAAGCTTTGAACGGAGCCTCATTATTGCCTTGGTATGAAGCTGGGATACTCTTGACTCGGTGACCTCCATTACCTGCCCGATTTCTTTAAGCGTAAGGTCTTCATAGTAATAGAGAACAAGAACCGTTTTTTCTTTTTCCGGAAGCTCGTTTATGGAGTCGACAATAACGCGTTTAATCTCTTCCTTCTCCACAATTATATCGGGATTAAGGCTTGGATGAGATTCGATACTGTCAGCTATTGAAACCTTGTCATTATCATCTCCCGAGTACCAGACGTCATTGAGGGAAAGAATCGATGTACCGCTGACCTTGAGCATGAGTTTTTGAAAATCCTCCAGCTCGATGCCCATCTCCTTCGCTATTTCGTGGTCGGAAACGGCCCGCCCGAAAGATGATTCAAGTTTGTGAATGGCTTCCTCTATTTCCCGGGTTTTCTGCCGCACGGAACGCGGCACCCAGTCAATGGAACGGAGTTCGTCGAAAATGGCGCCCCGTATTCTCGTTACTGCGTAGGTCTTAAACTTGACGTGTTTATCGGGATCGAATTTTTCTATGGCGTCCAGCAGACCGAAAACCCCGAAACCCACCAGGTCATCGTACTCTACGTTGTGAGGCATGCCGATTGCCACTTTTCCGGCTACATACTTTACGAGAGGCGCGTACTGTTTTATGAACATATCGCGGATTTTAGGATCCTTTGATTTTTTGTAAGCAATCCACATTTCCTGTTCACGCTGTTCGTCTAATACCCGCTCCACCATGCCTTGTGTCCTCTCTAATCCTTCTTCATGATAGTCTGTACCGCTTTCGCGAACGTCTGGGGGTCGACATCCATGTCCATCAAATCGGCGCCTTTCTTCCGGTTGCCTGTCTTCCCGGCACCGGTTCCGCCGTAACCGAAGGCGCTGCCCGCGTTGCTGCCTGCCCCAAAGGAGCCGTTTTCTGCATACGCGGAGGCCTGGCCAGGGAGAACGGAACCGCCGAAATCATCCCCCAATTCCGAAATATCGGGAAGAGAATCGATACCGTCAGTTACATCCTCCAGTTCCGCCACATCGTCATCCAGTGACCCCACCCTGGCGAGCGGATCGGCAGCAGATCCGTCTCTGGTTTCCTCAACTTCTTCAATAAAGCTCTCCGCTTCCTCATCGGCTGTCTGCTCGGTAACGGAAAATCGCCGCTCCCCCTGCTCGGACACCTGTCCGTCACTTTCGAGAACTATGTCTATACCCGAACCATCCGGCTGGAACCCGTCTTCTTCGGGGTTTTCGGTCAGTTCCGGCAGAAACCGGGTAACAACTGTCGCAATGCCGAGCCCCAAACCCCCGAAAATTACCCCGGCAATAACCGATCTGAGAAGAAGGATGCCGAAAGAAACGCCGCCTATGATGCCGGCAAAGATTGAAATAATGAAAGCGGCAGCGCCGAAAATACCGATTACTTTCCAATTTACCGTCATTGGCTTTCTCCAGCTGTAATTATATACAGCTTATGGGAAAAGAAAGCTGGAGTCAAGCTATGTTCATCTCGCCATAAGTTTCTTGACAAACCGGGCAACCCCTCCTCCTTCCCTGAATTCAACATTTTCCAGCCTGTGGGCCAGATGTTTTACGCATATGGACGGCCTGCTCTTCGGATATTCGGATAAAAACGGCTTTTGATGGAGTACGGAAGACTGTACCAGGGGATCATCGAACACACATCCTAAATAATCCACCTTTATATTTAAAAACTGCCCTGCTATGCTTATGACCCGCTGGGCAACACGCCTGCCTTCGCTCACAGACTTTACCCTGTTAACAATCAGCTTGAGCCCGAGATTGATGTTTTCGATTTCCGTCGCTATTATCTTGATTATTCCGTAGGCGTCGGTAATGGCCGTGGGCTCCGGCGTGGTAACGATAAGGGCGTCGTCGGAGGCCTGAATGAACGAAAGAACGTTGCTCGACACACCTGCCCCCGTGTCCACGATGATGACATCCGCTTCCCCGAGTTCCGAAAGCTCCTGTACAAATGTCTGCCGCTCCTCTTCAGTCAGGTTTGCAATTTTCGAGAATCCGGAAGCCCCGGCCACGATCTGGATGCCGTAGTTCGTGTCTAGAATTATTTCCTGCATCGTTTTCT